>DMCY01000095.1 GCA_003451675.1 Candidatus Atribacteria bacterium | reverse complement strand
CAGTGGTTAGGATATCACCCGAATTTTGATCGGTCTTTATCTTGTCCTCGGCTAGGCCCTTTTCCTTTAAGGGATGGGCCCCTTTTCCTTCTAAATTACCATCACTTCCCATATCGTAAATTAGTCCCCAATTACAGCCTGATTCCAGAACAGCCTTGGCTCCCTCTTGGCTATAACGACTTAAGGCTCTTTTTATACTCTTTCGATCATTATTTACCTTATACCGGTTAACTATCTTTCCGTTCTCCTGCATAATAGTTATTTGTGAATACCTCTTATGGGCGTCTATACCTATAGAATACATCTTGCACCTCCTTATGGGTTTAGGGTTTATCTTCCCCTATTTTACCACCTTACCTGAGGTGCATCTGGCTTTCATTTTACCTTTTTAGATTTTCTATAGTAGTTATTGTAGTCACAACCCAAAAAGTATCCATATCTTACTCTTACAAAAACGTTTAATGTCCACCATTAATATGCTATATATACTACCGGCTTTTCAGAATAACCAGTATCTAAAAATAGCTTTACCAATTTTTAGAGCAGTGTTAGACGGATACAACCAAGAACACAGTATTGACCTTATTCAAGAAGAGATTAGGGGTACAAGGCTAAAGCATTTCTAACTACTCAATATAGATGGTAACACCATCAGAATGGGCTCCATGATGATAAGTTCCTCTTGTAATAAATTATCCCAGAACAAATGGAACTAAAAATATTTTTTGCTCTTTTATATAGCATTCAATTTTCATATTTAATTTTCACTTATTTGGGTACGTTTATATTGGGCTGCTTTTTGAGCCAGTTTCTCGGCTTCTTCTAATGAACGAAATCCCAAATCAGTCACCATATTTAAATAAATATCCATTACCATGTTAGATCCCTTCTCCTTGTAGGTTAGAACATCGCGGTAAAGCAACTTTAAAGTCGCAGAGGAGTAGGTCTCAAGCTCTGACCTTAAATAATTTTTAAAATATACTGAACCATTCATTGTAGGTTCTACTGTTCCCTCTAATGGCCTTCCCACCTGGGAAGTAAGGCCTGGATATTTACCAGCCAACTCCTTTTGCCATTGGAATTGGACATCTACAATCTGCTCAACGAGCGGGTCAAGATTCAAACATTCAATCAAATTATCCATACGGGCATACTTCAAGGTCATCAAATTTTTACCTTCCCTCTCAGCATTAAGAAGATCGTTGTAATAGCTTTGAAGTGTCTCATACGACCAACCCACATATTGAGCTCCTCGCATAAGGAAGAAGGTTTTCAAATCATCCTGGCATGCAGCACGTAGTTTGACTGGAACTTCTTGAAGCATGTTCATCTCAATATCGAGTATGTTATTTTTTAATACTTCTTTATTAGACAAAACTACCACATTCCCCCTATTGTACAGTGTGTTTTGTAAGATTTTACTATCTCATAAAGCCTATTTAAATGTTCATCTGATTGTTTTTGAACTCCCTTATATACCCAATTTATACCAAGTGCCTCATACTTTGCTATAGGGAAAACATTAAAGGGCAATAAATCTATTCCTTTTATTCGCTCCAGTGGAGCAATAAATTCCGCTGTTTTGCAAATGTTCTCTTCATCATCATTGTACCCGGGGATCAATGGCACTCGCACTACAATTTCGCCTCTAAAATCTTCATTAAGCCTTTTAAAATTTTCCAGAATTAATTCGTTGGGCACACCTGTCCCTTCTTTATGCTTTTCGCTATCCATGTGCTTGATATCAGTTAAAATAAGGTCACAATGTTCGGCTATTTTCCACAGATTTTTATAACTACCATACAAAGATGTTTCAATTGCCGTATGTATATTGTCCTTTTTGCAAAGCTCAAGTACCTCGGCCGAGAAATCCGGCAAGTGCAATGGGTCTCCTCCAGTAAGTGTTATTCCACCCCCGGAACCCTGATAAAAACACTTATATTTTGCTAACTCTCTCCAAAGTTCTTCAGCGGTAATCTCATAACCAACTACCTGTAAAGCGTTATGTGGACAAACTTCTACACATTTACTACACTCAACACCTAAACATTTTTCCTTATCAATTCTTTTAATATCCTCTTCTAAATTGATGGCATCAACAGGACACACATCTCTGCATTTACCACATCCTTTACAAAGCGCCTTATGAAACCATATCTGGGGCTCAAACTTTATAAGCTCAGGGTTTTGACACCATTTGCACTGCAGAGTACAACCCTTTAAAAACACAAGTGCCCTTGCGCCTGGGCCATCATGGACTGCGTACTCATCCACAGCCTTAATTATTGCTTTTACTGACATAAACTTTCTCCTTTTAATATTAAGAGAGGGGGGACAAGTGCTGTTTTGTTTCTCCCTCTCTTAATATATTAATATATGTATTCCCTTTAGAGCTTTTGCTCTACTCGAGATATCACTGCTTCCTGCACAAATTTAGGCAAACCAGTGAAGAAAGCGTTGTAGCCGGATACCCTCACGGTAAGATAAGGATATTTCTCTGGATGCTTCTGGGCATCTTTCAACATCTTATTTGAAACAAAGTTAAATTGCACCTGGTTCTGGCCTTCTTGCAGGGCAGTTTGGCAAAAATCAGTAAATTTATCCAGACCAGCATCACCTTCTAGTGAACCATAATCAAGCCTTTGATTGTAGATATATGCTCTCTGTTTAGCCTGATCCACTTTTAGAGCAGATCTAAGTCTTGCCCAGGGGCCGGACTTATCAAATTCGGGATGAGGATTAATCCCTCCATCACACATTTGATCACCACGTTTCCTCCCATTAGGACCGGCACCCATATAGGGGGCAGACTGCCACACTCTGCTTATAGGAAGCTGATTGGGGAAAATAGGATAACCTTTTCTATCCTTGGTCTTTGTCCTGTGTATCCAGTAAGTATCATTGGTTGCCTTCACCATTACTTCATCGGCATAATCATCATCATTACCAAACTTAGGGGCATTTCTGAAATCCTGCCTCATATCCTCATAACCTTCCCAGTCAGCCTTTAATGCCTTTAGAAGCTGCTCCATGGTATATTTCTTCTTATCGTAAATCCAATATTTCACCCCGATAAGGCAATCTATTACATCCACCCAACCCACCATACTCTGGAAGCTATATCTTGCTATGGTAGGATCATTAAGCGCGTCCAAACCTGATTCCATACAGGATTCATACAACAGGCTGACAAATGGTCTTCGGATTATATTTTCCATTTCCTCAAGATGCATATTTCGGAAATAGTTCTCTTTAGTTATAATCCATTCATACTGTTTAAGCCAGGCCTGATAAAATTCCTCAAAGTCCTTAAACTTAGTGGGATCTCCGGTCTCAACCGACTTAACCCACTCAAAACCGGGCTCCGGGTCTCTACCATTAAACAGTGTAAATTCAACCGACTTTTCAATCTCCGGATAAGCTACATCTCGTCTGACAACTCCTTTAGACTCAATAGTGCTTCCCGGTGTATTGCATCCTATAATTCCCCACTCTCTTGCCTGTTCTAAAGTTAACTCCCCAGGATACATATCCAGAAGACTCGGTATGGCAGTCAGGTCATTCCTCAGAGAAGGAAGCCCCAATCCTGTCCTGGCTACCTCGCAAACCCTTTTAAGATCATCTCTTTTAGTTCCGGGGAACCACCTGAACTTAAGGTCAGGGAAATGTAATCTATATCCATCCCAAACATCCAGCATTAAACGAGTTAACTCATTTGTAGCATCCTTGCCATACTTGTCCTGACCACCAATCGTCCAAACTGAATAGTCTCTCGTTCCCTGTCCTGATTTTCCCATACTGCCAAATCTTCCACTATAACCAGATGTTTCGTGGTACTTAGCTGCCCAACAAGCCAGTAATTCAGCTGCTGTGACTCTATCGAGCGTTTTCTCCTTTATTACATCCTTTTCAAACCAGGGCCAGAAACTCCTATCCTGTTTGAATGCCCCAGTGTGACAAACAGCCTCGATACCGTAATAAACACAAAAAACAGACCAATATAGCTGTAAGGCTTCCCAGAAGGTACGGGGCACATTCTCAGCAACCCAATCACAATTCTTCGCTACCTGCTCAGCTATCTTTTTTGACTTCTCATCTGGCATCTGAGGAGCAGCTTTCCTCGCCACCTCAGCTTGTCTTTTTATCCATCTTACAACCGCCTCAGCAACCTGAATACCGGCTTTAGCATTGTCAATTTTCTCCTTTAGCCCTTCAACTTTCTTGTAATCGGCAGTCTCTTCCTTTCCCACAAGCTCAAGTTCTCTCTCATATTGCTCCAGCTTCTCCCTCTTCATTTCTATTAGCTTCCTCAAGCCAAGGTGTAAGTACCAATCATGATCAGGATTGGCACGCTGGCCATTGGATGCGAATGTCTCCCAATATCTTCCTGGGGCTTCAGGACAAAAATACATATGCCGCTCTTCTTCAGTCAACCTGGGCTCAACCCTCACAGAGCAATTAAATTTGGGAGCTATCTCATTTTTAATCTCATCAAACTCTTCTTTGGTCATAGGAACTCTTTTACCATCTTTCCAATACCAAAGCTTTTCCGGCACCTTTTCAAATGCCTCACCTATATTACCCCATGCCTCATTCATTGAATCAAATAAAATGGCATGTTCATCATTGGCTAACATGCCGATGAGCATCTCATATGGTCGGAGTTTTATATTCTGCCTATCGAGAAGCCTCTCAGTTACCGTGGCAGAGTAAATCGCCTTAGGCAGTTTCGGGTTCTCATCGAGAACTTCTTTCATTACTAGGGACTTTGTCATGTCTATATACGCATCGGGGTCGCTGTAATATTGAGGTGCAGGTATTTGCACCTTATCCGCGATAGACCACCTGAACTTCCACATCTCCGGGGTAACAAGAGACCACCCCTTACTTGTAGGGTGCCCAGGCTTATCTAACTCTACTCCCACTTCTTTCGGATCCAACATATACTCTTTCTCTTTTATTTTTGACATTTTCCTTAACTCCTTTCTTTTTTTTAACCTCTTCTTCAAAATACAATCTTTAAAATTTTAAACTTCCTTTTCAATATTCTTATTAATTTTATTTTAATAATAAAATTAATTTATCACCCCCTTTCTCTTTTTTTCTTTTTATTTATATCCTTAATTCTCTAGCAATTTATTAGCTTAATAATTAACTTGATATTGTCAAGCACCCGGATGGCATTAAAAATAGTTCTTTTACTTTGTCTTTGATCTGGCTTGTATTAGCTTCACACATCTTTATCTTTATTTTGCCCTCTAACCTCATGTGCTAAAATATTTTTTAGACCATTTTCAATATGCTCCTGAATTGCTCTTTCTGCTTGTTTTGAATCTTTTCTTTTTAAAGCTTCTACAATTTCTTGATGTTCTTTTAAAGCATATCTAAGTCTGCCTGGGATACTAAGAGATTTAATTCGATACCTTTTATTCTGGTAGCTTAAATTTTTTCGAATCTGAATCAATCGACTGTTCCCACTAATATTTAAGATTAATTTGTGAAACCTATCATCCATTTCACTAAAAGCTAAGGGATTATTTTCGTTAGTAAAAAATTCCATCTGTTTTTGATACTTTTCTAATTCTTTAATTTCTTCTTCTTTAATCACTTGGGCAGCCAGACGCGCAGCTAATCCATCCAAAACACCACGAATTTGTAAAAGTTCTTGCATACCTTTAATGGAAATCTTTGTCACCACCATCCCTTGATTGGGAATCATTTTTACAAATCCTTCAGCAGCTAACCTTTGTATAGCTTCTCGTACTGGAGTTCGACTTACTCCTAATTTTTCCGAGATATTTTTTTCTAATAATTTACTTCCCTGCTCTATATCTCCTTTAACAATTTTCATCTTTAATATACGGTAAGCTTTTTGGTTCAATAACTCATAATCATCTATTTTATAGAGTTTATCCATTTTTATATAACCTCTTATTTTTGTATTATTTTTTTAAATTAAGCACTTTTGAATGATATAACATATTTTGCGTATACATTATACTTTATACTTTATACATTATAATATACTACTATGATTTCAAAAAGTCAATTTTTTTTAGAAATTTTTTTCATATTTTTTCTGAAAGTTTTTGTAAGGCTTGTTTTACTTGCTCTTCTTGATAGGAAAAAAATGGAGAAACATGCGGGCCTCCCCCTTTCGAGGGAGGGAAATGTGCGGGCACGATGCATCGTGCCCCTTACTATTTTATTTACTTTTTAAGTTGTGATCATACTAATTTTATTAATTATTACTTTCCTTCTAATATTTTCTTAGCTTTCTGGATAGACTCTTTGACTCTTTTCAAAGAAGTTCCGCCGTAAGAGTCTTTAGCCTCAACAGCAGATACAGATTTTAAAATTTTCAAAGTGTCATCATTAAAATCTTTATGGAAGGACCTCAATTCCGAAAGAGTTAAATTCTCCAAATTTTTTTTCTTTTCCAAGCAATAAATAACAATACTACCTACCAATTTATGGGCTTCTCTAAAAGATAAACCCTTTTTCGCTAAATAATCTGCTAATTCGGTAGCGGTAGAAAAATCACCTTTGGTGCTCTTCTCCATCTTTTCTTTATTAATCTGTATGGTCTCTATCATCTTGCTCATTAAGAACAAAGAAGTTTCTAAAGTAGATACGGTATCAAATAAAGGTTCTTTGTCTTCTTGCATATCATGATTATAGGCCAGGGGTAAAGCCTTCATCATAGTTAGAAGATTTATTAAATTTCCATAGACTCGCCCGGTTTTTCCTCTGATTAATTCTGCGGCATCAGGATTTTTCTTCTGAGGCATAATACTGCTGCCGGTACAGAAAGAATCATCCAGCTCAATAAAATCAAATTCTTGAGAGGACCATAATACCAATTCCTCCCCTAAGCGGCTCAAATGCATCATCAAGATGGCCGAAGCAGATAGAAATTCTAAAATAAAATCTCTATCGCTTACTGCATCAAGGCTATTTTCTGAAACCTTACTAAAACCAAGTTGTTTAGCTACAAATTCTCTATTAATAGGGAAAGAGGTACCTGCTAAAGCGGCAGAGCCCAGGGGTAGAATATCTATCCTCTTATATGAATCTTGCATCCTACCCTTATCCCGTTCAAACATATAAACATAAGCCATAAGATGATGAGAGAAAAGGAGGGGCTGGGCATGCTGCAGGTGGGTATAACCAGGCATAATTGCTCCCAAGTTTTTCCGGGCTGTTATCAAAAGAGATTTCTGTAAATCTTTTAATAAATCCTGTATCGTTAGCACTTCTTCTTTTAAATACATCCGCTCATCAAGGGCTATCTGATCATTTCTACTTCGGGCAATATGCAATTTCCCGGCCACAGTCCCAATTTTTTCTTTTAATTTATTTTCCACCCAGGAGTGAATATCTTCTGCTTCCCCAGTAATAATTTTTACCTTGTCCTCTTGTACTTCTTTTAGAATTCGTTTTAATCCCTCAACAATTTTATTTTTCTCTTCTTCAGTGATAATTTTACATTTGCCTAACATCTGAGCATGAGCAATGCTCCCTAATAAGTCATATTTAACTAATTTTTTGTCAAAGGAAAGAGAGGAGACAAATTCTTCCATCCCTTTGTTTATATTCTTTTTAAATCTTCCACCCCATAGTTTTTCCATCTTTTTCACCCCTCCTTTTGGTTAGCTGGTTGCTTGGTTAATTAGTTTACAGTCCTTTTAGCCAATAATGAATAATAGTTGCTTAGTGTAAAGTTTGATTCATCCAACCCAAATATTTGTTTTCTTTATTCATCACGGTAACGTCGTGATGCTACATGTCTCGCTTTTGTATTCCTATGGGGCGTATGCAATACGCCCCTACTTTTTTCAACCTTGCAACCCTCATTTTACTGATAAATTAATTAATCAAGTAATTAATCCTCGATACTCTTATCTTTTGTATTCTTTCTTCTCTTTTCTTTCCTAAACTAACTAACCAAGTAAGCATGTAACCAACTAACTCTTTCCTCTCATTACTCATTACTTTTTACTCATTACTGCACTTTTTGCTCACTGAAGAATACACTTTAGTAGGTAAACCCCAAAGCTCTATAAATCCTTTAGCAAAATCTTGATTAAAGGTATCTCCTTGATCATAAGTAGCCAGATTAAAATCGTACAGAGAATTTTTAGATTTTCTACCCACCACCACACAATTACCTTTAAATAATTTTACTTTTATAGTTCCGGTTACCTTATCTTTAATCACTTTTACAAAACCATCCAGTGCCTCTTTTAAGGCAGAAAACCATAGACCATAATAAGTCAATTCAGAATATTTTTGAGAAATAATCTGTTTAAAATGAGATAATTCTCGAGGATAAACTAATCCTTCCAAAGACTGATATGCCTTTAACAAAATAGTTGCACCTGGGCATTCATAGATTTCTCGAGATTTAATCCCTACCAATCTGTTTTCTACCATATCTACTCTGCCTACTCCATTTTCTCCTCCAATTTTATTTAAGCTTAAAATTAGATTCGTCAGAGACATCTTCTCTCCATTTATACTCTGTGGCACTCCCTTTTCAAAATATATCTCCAGATAAGTTGGTTCATCAGGAGCCTTCTCCGGGCTTACTGTCCATTCATAAACCCCTTCTTCCGGTGGTTCTACCCAGGGATTTTCCAACGCTCCACATTCGATAGACCTCCCCCATAAGTTCTGGTCCACGCTGTATGGATTATCCACATCTACGGGGACAGGAATATTATATTTTTTAGCATACTCAATTTCTTCTTCTCGAGTAAATCCCCACTCTCGAGCCGGAGCAATTACCTGTAATTTTGGATTTAAAGCAGCGATAGATACTTCAAATCTTACCTGATCATTACCTTTACCGGTACAGCCATGAACAATAGCTTCCGCCTGTTCTTTTTCGGCAATTTCAACCATAATTTTGGAGATTAAGGGTCGAGAATAAGCCGTAGCTAAAGGATAATTTGATTCATAAACCGCCCCTGCTTGTAATCCTGGTAAAACATAATTGTTCACAAATTCATCTTTAGCATCAATTACATAAGATTTACTTGCTCCAATCTTAAGAGCTTTTTCCTTTACATATTCTAAATCACTCTGTTGACCTACGTCAACTGCCACCGTAATTACTTCTTCACAATAATTTTCTTTTAGCCATTTAATAGCTACCGAAGTATCCAATCCTCCCGAATAAGCCAATACTACTTTTTTCATTTTTTTCATTTTTTATACTCCCTTCTACTTTTTATTATAATTTTTTAAATATTTTATCTAAAACTTCTATTAAATAATCTATTTCTTCTTCCTTTACAATTAACGGCGGTAGGAAGCGCAAAACATTACCCGCTGTACAATTAATTAATGCCCCCTTTTCTAAGCACTTTTTTACTACCTCCGGACCATCTTTTTTTATTTCTAACCCCACCATTAGACCCAAGACTCTTACTTCTTCTATCTTCTCTGGATACTTTTCTTTAAGGCCTTCTAATTTCTTTTTAAAATATTCTCCTTTTTCCTGACACTTTTCTACTAAATGCTCTTCCTGTAAAACTTTTAAATTGGCTATCGCCACTGCACTGGCCACAGGATTACCACCAAAAGTAGTTCCGTGATCTCCGGGCTTGAAAGAGGAGGCTATTTTATCTTTGGCGATAAAAGCTCCGATAGGTATTCCCCCTCCTAAAGATTTAGCAATAGTTAAGATATCCGGCTCTACACCATAATATTGGTAAGCAAACATCTTTCCGGTTCGACCCAAACCACACTGGATCTCATCAAAGATAAGCAATATCCCCTCTTTATCACATAGTTCTCTTAATCCCCTTATAAATTCCTGAGTGGCAATTTTTATGCCACCTTCTCCCTGAATAGGCTCAACCAGTACTGCTGCTACTTCCTCATCAACTGCTGCCTTTACTGATTCAAGGTTATTAAATATCGCCTCTTTAAATTTAGGTAGAAGAGGAAGATAATCCTTGTGATATTTGTATTGACCGGTAGCAGCCAGAGTAGCAATAGTTCTGCCGTGAAAGGAATTTTTCATATAGATTATCTTGTGCTCATCTTTATCTTGATCTTTAAAATATTTAACCGCTAATTTGATTGCACCTTCATTTACCTCTGCTCCACTATTACCAAAAAATACTTTATCACCACAAGAAATTTCTACCAACATTTGAGCTAAAATTATCTGAGGTTCGCTATAAAAAAGGTTAGAACAATGTATTAACTTTTCTGCCTGATTTTTAATGGCTTCCACCACTTTTGGATGACAATAGCCTAAGACATTTACTGCTATACCTCCAATAAAATCGTAGTATTGCTTCCCTTCCAGGTCCCATACCTTCATCCCTTCACCCTTGTCTAATACCATCGCCGGTCTGGTGTATGTCTGCATCAAATATTTTTTTTCGTTTTCTATTAATTCTTTAGTTTTCATAATCTTTAGACCTCCTTACTTAATATCTATATTAAGTGATTACACTGATTAAGGAATAATTTCTGTTCCTATTCCACTATCAGTAAACAACTCTAACAAAATAGAATGAGCACGTTTACCGTTTAAGAAATGCACTTTATTTACTCCACCCTCTAAGGCTTGAATAGCTGAATCTACTTTGGGAATCATTCCTTTTTGGATCTCCCCGGATTTAATTAAGTCCTTAGCTTGACTAATGGTTAAACTGCTAATTAAAGAAGCTGGATCTCCAAAATCTTTAAATATTCCATCCACATCGCTCAAATATATCAGTTTCTCTGCTTGCAGAGAAATGGCTATCTGGCCTGCTGCTATATCAGCATTGATGTTATATCTAACCCCTCCTTTATCCACTCCCACTGTAGCTATCACCGGGATATAATTTTTTTCCAGTAAAATTGTTAATATTTCAGTATCAATTTTTTCTACTTCTCCCACCAAACCTAATTCTTGTACCGGATGTTTCTTAACCGTCAAAAGCTGGGCATCTTCTCCACTCAGACCGATACCCTTTACTCCATTTCCCGGACCTTCGGAAATATAGAGATTAATTTCTGCTACCAAACGAGTATTAATCTTACCGGTTAGAACCATCTCGGTTATCTCCATCGTCTCTTCATCAGTTACTCTTAATCCGTTAAGAAATTGGGGAATCTTGTTCCTCTTTTCCATTTCTACAGAGATCTCCGGCCCTCCGCCATGAACAATCACTGGTTTCATTCCCACATATTTTAATAAAATAACATCTTTTATAATCTGTTTTTCTAAGTCTTTATCCTTCATGGCGCTACCGCCGTATTTTATAACCACTATCTTATCCCAAAATTTTTTAATATAAGGGAGAGCTTCTAAAAGAATTTCTCCACGGTTATCTATATCTTTTTTCATTGTCTATCACACTCCTTTTTTTCAATCGACCAATTGAATTAGTTAGTTAGTGAATAGGTTAGTAGGGGCAGACCTTGTGTCTGCCCGTAAGACTGAAATACAAGTTTTTAATTATTCGTTATTCGTTTTAAGTAAAAATAATCAGTTTTCAGTTTTAATTCATTATAGGGGCGTATTGCAATACGCCCCTACTTTTCTTTTCGCTATCCTAACTAGTGCTCTATTAAATAAAGTATGTTATATTTCTTGAGATTGCTTCGTCGCTTTGCTCCTCGCAATGACACTCGGTATTTTGTCATTGCGAGCGTTAGCGAAGCAATCTCAAAACTATCTTACCTTAGTTAACTTAGCACTAGTTAACCAGGTAACCAACTAACCACCTAACTCTTTTCTTGTTACCCATTACTTATCACTGTGCCTAATTGTATTTAGTATTTATTTTTACGTAATCATAGGTCAGGTCACATCCCCAGGCAGTAGCGCTCTCTTTACCCATCTTTAAATCAACCAATATTTTTATCTCATCAGATAATTTTAAATATTCATGTATGGCCTGTCGGGAAAACTTCAAAGGTTGGCCATTCTCTACTATTTTTTCTTTTAGATAAAGGTCAACTTTATCTGGCATAACCTCTGCCCCGGAGTAACCAACTGCCGCCAAAATTCTCCCCCAATTTGGGTCTTTGCCGAAAATTGCTGTCTTTACCAGAGGGGAATTAATCACTGCTTTAGCAACTTTCTTAGCCTCCTCGAAAGATATTGCGTTTTTAACTTCTGCTTCAATCAGCTTGGTAGCTCCCTCTCCATCTTTGGCAATACATCTGGCTAAATATTTAGCCACATATTGTAAGGCCTTTAAAAATTTATAATAATCGACATCCTTTTTATTTAGCAATTTATTCCCGGCTAAGCCATTGGCCATAAATAAGACCATATCATTAGTGCTTGTATCACCATCTATGCTAATCATATTGAAAGTTTTTTCCACTACCTGCTTAAGGGCTTCCTGGAGCAACTCTCCTTTAATGAAAATATCGCTGGTAATAAATCCCAACATAGTTGCCATATCAGGATGAATCATCCCTGACCCTTTAGCCATTCCTCCGATTTTTACTTCCTGCCCGCCCAATTTAAAACAGACGGCAATCTCTTTCTTTTTAGTATCGGTAGTCAATATTGCCTCTGCCGCCTCTTCTCCTCCGGCATAATCCAGACAGGAAATGGCCTTTTCCACTCCCGTTTTTATCTTGCCTAAAGGGAGAAATTCTCCAATCTTACCGGTCGAGGTCACCGCCACATATTCTTTTTTAATCTTTAACCCCTGAGAAACATAATCGGCCATCTCCCAGGCATCTTTCAAGCCTTTCTCTCCGGTACAGGCATTAGCTATTCCGCTATTTATTAATACTGCCTGTAATTTTCCCCTTGATAGAGACAAATTTTTCTCGGTAACCACCAAAGGAGCGGCTTTAAATTTATTAGTAGTAAATGTTCCCCAAGCATCAGCTGCTTTTTCCGAATAGATTAAGGCCAAATCTTTTTTATTGAATCTTATCCCGCATTTTACTCCAGCTGCTTTTATCCCCTTGGGAAAAGTTATACCTTCTTTGACCACTTGAAAATCTTCTTTATTTAAAATATCTTTCATTATTGTCAACTCCTTTCACTTTTCCAATTTACCAATCGTGGCAGGGCGTATGCCATACGCCCCTACTTCTTTTATGATTTCGTCTTTTGCTTACCTCTAAGTCCTATTTTTCTTCACGCAATACTAACGACTATTCACTATTCACTAACGACTAATAATTTATAGGGCTCGGATTCATCCGACCCGATTTTTCTCTAAACCTTACTTAAAAATTAAGCCCCTCGACCTCTTTAAAACCAGACATAATATTCATATTCTGTACTGCTTGACCTGCCGCTCCTTTAAGCAAATTATCGATAGCGGAAATTACTTTTATCTTTCCCACCCTTTCATCTATGGAAAATCCAATATCACAGTAATTTGTCCCTGCCACAAACTTTATTTCTGGTAGATTAGATGGCTCAAAAATTCTCACAAAAGGTGCTTTCTGATAAAATTTTTGATAAACCTCTAAAATCTCCTCTTCCTCTTTGGATTCCTTCAAAGTCAAATAACAAGTAGACAAAATTCCTCGATTAATGGGAAGAAGATGAGGAGTGAAACAAACCTTTATCTCTGTTCCCTGCTTTTTATTATCTTTTCCATTAAAATGAATATATGATAACTCCTGCTCAACTTCCGGGAGATGATTATGTTTAATAACTTTGTAAGCCTTAAAATTTTCATTACACTCCGAAAAATGAAGACCTAAAGATAATTTTCTCCCTGCTCCTGTAGTACCTGATTTAGAATCAATAATAATTCCCTCTGGTTCTACTAAATGATATTTCAATAAGGGGGCAATCCCTAAAATCACACTGGTGGGATAACAGCCAGGATTAGCTACTAATGATGCATCTTTTATTTTATCTGAATAAATCTCTGGTAGCCCATAAACAGCATTAGTTAACAGCTCCTTACTAACCTGGTTGTGTTCTTTCTTGTACCATTCCTTATAAACCGTAGGATTTTTCAGGCGATAATCTGCACTTAAATCAACTACTTTAACCCCTTTCTTTAACAACTCAGGAACTACATCCATAGAGACCGTATGAGGAAGAGCAGTAAACACCAGATCCGAATCCTGAGATACTACATCCAAATCAAGTTTTATAAGTTTTTTATCTAATTTATTCAGGAATTCAGGAAATACCTCCACTATATTTTTTCCTGCATAACTGGAAGAAATTAGATGAACCAATTTTACCCTTTGATGATTCATCAATATTTTTACTAATTCTTTTCCCGTATAACCGGTTGAACCAATTACGCTTACCTTTATTTTTTTCATTCTATTTTCACCTCACTTGAGCATAAAATAAAAAATCTCGTCCCTGATAATCTTTTTATTGATTATTATAAGGGACGAGATTAATAAATTTTCCCGTGGTGCCACCCGGGTTGAGTAAATAATAATCTCCCTCTTAAAATAAAAAATCTCGTCCCCTTGATAATCTTCATTATCACAAAAGGACGAGATGAAATCTCGCGGTACCACCTGGGATTGGATAAATTATTTACCCCACTCATTAGAAGTTTTTAAAGGTAACCAACCTATTATTATCGAGGCTCTCTGTTCAGTTATTCTTTTTAAGATACTTTCACCAGTTGTATCTCTCTCTTTTTGATTAAGAAATAACCTACTTTCCTCGTTAAAATATTCTTTTTTAATATTTGGAAATTATAATACATTAAAATTTTATTCTTGTCAAATTTTTATAAAAATTTTTTTTAAATTCTAATCTCTTTAAATCTATACCCCTTCAAAGATCCCGACTCCCTGGCTTTACTACAGGAATCCCTTTTTCACATAAAGGGCATCCCTCAGGAAGCTAAGTCTTTATATCTATAGTTAAAAGTTTTTCTGTCTTTACTCCAAAATTCACTTTCCCTCCACTTCGATCAATTAATACTCCTACTCCTACAACTTTTCCCTTTCTTGATTTTACTACTTAAATAGTATTTCGCGTTAATTATATTCATCCCAACTTTTAATTTTTAAATCTTTAAATGTTAGACTATATAATGCTTCTACCAATCTTTTAGCAAGTTTTATATTAGTAATTAATGGAATATTAAAATCCACTGCCTTTCTTCGAATGAGATAATCATTATCAAGTTCCTTTTTTTGAGCATTTTTCGGAATATTTATTACTAAATCAATCTTTTTATTAGTTAAATAAGTAAGTATATTCGGCTCTTTATTTTCTAAGGGCCAATGAAGAACTTTTACTTTAATATTGTTGGCTCTCATAAAATCAGCCGTTCCCTTGGTGGCGTAAAATTTAAGTCCCATTTTTTCTAAAATTTTAGTGCTTTCTAAAAATTCCGCTTTGTTATCTATCGGTCCAGTAGATAATAAAATTGTTTTTTGGGGCATTTTAAAACCAACTGATATAAGGCTCTTTAAATAGGCTTCATTAAAATCATCTCCCAAACAAGCAACTTCACCGGTAGAAACCATTTCTACCCCCGAAACCGGGTCTGAACCTTTTAATCTGGTAAAAGAAAATTGTGGCGCTTTTACCCCCACATAATCTAAGTCAAAGGAAGAAATATTTACATGAGAAATACTCTTACCCATAATAATCTTTGTTGCTAAATCAATAAAACTAACCTTTAATACTTTAGATACAAAGGGGAAACTTCTGGAAGCTCTTAAATTACATTCAATAACTTTAATTTCATTGTCTTTGGCAATAAATTGTATATTAAATGGGCCACTTATATTCAAAGACTTAGCAATCTTCTGAGTAATTATTTTAATTTTTCTTATTGTCTCTAAAAAAGTCCTTTGCGGAGGTAATACTATGGTTGCATCCCCGGAATGAACCCCTGCATTTTCAACATGTTCAGATATGGCATAACGAACAAGCTCTCCTTTGCTGGCAACAGCATCTATCTCTATCTCTTTGGCTCCGGTTATAAATTTACTAATTACCACCGGATGTTCTTGGCTAATGTCAGACGCCTTCTTTAAATATTCTTTCAATTCACCTTTATTTAAGGCGATACTCATCGCCGCCCCACTAAGAACATAGCTTGATCTAATCATAACCGGATACCCAACTTTATTCGCAAAATTTTCTGCCTCTTTTAAACTGTTTAGTTCTTCCCATTCTGGTTGATCTATCTTAAGCTCATCAAGTAGTTTAGAAAATTTATGCCTATCCTCGGCGATATCAATATTTATTGGACTCGTTCCTAATATCCTAATCCCCACTTCATGGCATTTTAAGGCCAAATTATTAGGTATTTGCCCTCCCATTGAGATGATTGTTCCTAAAGGATTTTCTTTTTCATATATATCCCAAACTCTTTCAAAGGTAAGCTCATCAAAATATAATTTATCGCAAATATCATAATCAGTGCTTACTGTTTCAGGATTGTAATTAATCATTATAGTATTATATTTCAAATCTTTTAAAGTTTTTACAGAATTAACACAACACCAGTCAAATTCCACCGAAGAGCCAATTCTATATGCTCCGCCACCTAAAACGATAACTTGCTTTTTATCTTTGAAGTCAAGGTCATCTTTAAACCCATTATAAGTAAGATAGAGATAATTAGTCTTTGCCGGATATTCTGCCGCTAAAGTATCTATTTGTTTTACGCAAGGGATGATGCCTAATTTTTTTCTTTGCTTTCTAACTTTTAATTCATCACTTTGAGTAAGTATTGCTATTTGCAGATCAGAAAATCCTCTTTGTTTTGCTTCTTTAAATAAATCTAAAGGTAATTTTTCTATTTGATATTCTCTTAATTTACTTTTCGTATCCACTATATTTTTCATTTTATATAAAAACCAGGGATTAACTTTGGAAAGTCGGTAAATCTTTTCTATAGAATATCCTCTTTTAATTGCTTCAGAAATCGCAAACATTCTTTTATCAGTGGGCATTGCAAGTTCTTTATCTAAATTGCTAAACTTCAAGTTATTACAAACCAAGCCATTCATCCCTGTGTCTAACATTCGAATTGCTTTTTGAAGCACCTCTTCATAGCTCCTGCCAATAGCCATTATCTCTCCAACAGATTTCATCTCAGAATCTATATTTGAACTAACTTTTTCAAATTTTTGTAAATCCCATCGCGGATACTTAAGCACAATATAATCTAAAGCTGGTTCAAAACAAGCTGAAGTTTCCTTTGTTACGATATTTTTTAATTCAGTCAAACCATAACCCAAAACTAATTTTGCTGCAATAAAAGCAAGGGGATAACCAGTAGCCTTAGAGGCTAAAGCGGAACTCCGACTCAACCTGGCATTAACTTCTATTACTCTATAATCTTGAGATTTTGGATTGAGGGCAAATTGCACATTACACTCCCCTATGATTCCCAAATGTCTTATCAATTTAATGGCAATAGATCTCAATTTAAAATTTTCAGCAGCAGTTAAAGTCTGCACTGGAGCCACTACAATACTTTCACCGGTATGAATCCCCATTGGGTCTACATTTTCCATAGAACAAACTGTGATACAATTATTATAACAATCTCGCACAACCTCGTATTCTACTTCTTTCCAGCCATGAAGACTTTCTTCTATCAGAATTTGCTTTGTAAAATAAAATGCCTTCTCGGTTAATTTCTTTAATTGTTCCTGATTACTGGCTATTCCAGAACCTAACCCTCCTAAAGCATAAGCTACTCTACACATAACAGGATATCCTATTTTTTCTGCTACCTTTAGAGCATCTTCTATACTATTTACTGCTCTACTCAAAGGAGTTCTTATACCAATCTCCTTTAATTTTTTTCTAAATAGACCCCTATCTTCTGTACTCTGGATAGCATCGATAGAAGGCCCTAATACCTCGACTTTGTATTTTTTTAATACACCTTTTAAAGATAATTTAAGACCTGTATTTAAGGCAGTTTGTCCTCCAAACCCAAGTAATATGCCCTCCGGTCTTTCCTTTTCAATTACTCTCTCAATAAAATAAGTATTAATGGGAAGAAAATATATTTTATCAGCTAAATATTCAGAAGTTTGAACCGTCGCAATATTAGGATTAACTAAAATTGTTTTAACCCCCTCTTCTTTTAAAGCCTTTATTGCTTGACTGCCAGAATAGTCAAACTCACCTGCTTCTCCAATTTTTATTGCTCCCGAACCTAAAATTAATACTTTTTTAAATCTATTTTTCTTATTTATCATTTCATTGCCCTCAAAAACATATCAAATATAAATTCTGTATCATCTGGACCAGGAGATGCTTCAGGATGAAATTGAACCCCAAAGAATGGTCTAGAGATGTGGACTATACCTTCATTGGTTTCATCATTATTATTATAAAACCATTCTCTCCAGTCTTGAGGTAGTGTACTTGAATCAATAGCGTAACCGTGATTTTGCGAAGTAATATAACACCTATTTGTTCCCATTTCTATACATGGTTGATTTTGACTTCTGTGACCATACTTTAATTTAAAGGTATTTGCCCCAGCTGCTAATCCCAATATTTGAGAGCCAAGACAAATACCCATAATAGGAATATTTTTTGCAAAAGCTTTTTTAATAAGCTCAATTGTCTCTCTACATTTTTTTGGATCTCCTGGACCATTAGACAATATGATACCATCTGCCTTTTCTTCTAAAAAATTATAATTCCAGGGAACTCTAATTACAGTTATGTTTCTTTTTAAAAATGCTCTAATAATATTATTTTTTGCACCACAATCAACAATTATAACTTTCTTTTCCCCTTTCTTGTATATTACTGGTTTCTTAACACTAACTTCCGCAGCTAAATTTCTTTTGTTTGGGTCTATAAAATCAAGGCTGTCACTATCGTAGATAATTTTCCCCAACATTGATCCTTTTTCTCTTAATTTTTTAGTTAATTCTCTGGTATCTATCCCATATATACCCGGAATATTATATTCTTTCATCCACTTGGTTAATGATTTCTTAGCACTCCAATGAGAATAATCCTCTGAATAATTAGCTATTATTAATCCCTGTATTTGTATTTTGCTCGATTCAAAATATCGTAATAGATTATCCTCTTCTTCATTTTCAGGTACCCCATAGTTTCCTATTAAAGGAAAGGTAAAAACTAAGACTTGGCCTCTATAAGAGGGATCGGTTAAACTTTCTGGATAACCAACCATTCCTGTATTAAACACAACTTCTCCTGAAATTTCTTTTTTTCCTCCAAAAGCATAACCTTGAAAAACAGATCCGTCTTCAAGAATTAGTTTAGATTTCTGTTTTTTTACGCTCATACATAAATTCCTCCTATTGATGATGTAATAACAAAAGCCTACACCTGTATAACAATCTTAAAGATCCCTACTCCCTGGTTTTACTACAGGAATCCCTTTCTTGCATAGAGGACATTTTTCAGGAAGGTAAGTTTTTATATCTATGGTCAGGAGTTTTTCAGTCTTTATTCCAAAATCTACCTTCCCTCCGCTTCGATCAATTAACACTCCCACTCCTACAACTTTTCCCTCTCTTGATTTTACAATATCTATTACTTCTCTTACTGAACTTCCTGTGGTAGTAACATCTTCTACTACTAATACTTTTTCTCCCTCTTTTATTTCAAAACTACGCCGTAAAGTCATCTTCCCATTTTCTCTTTCAGTAAAGATTGCCCTCACCCAAGGGCCTAATACTCGCGCCATCACATGAGCCATAATAATACCACCGATTGCCGGTCCGACAATTACATCAATGTCATCTCCTCTAAATTTTTTCCCCAGTTCGCTACAAAGATTATGCATAAATTCCGGATGTTGCATAATTTGGGCGCATTGAATATAGGTATCACTATGCACTCCCGAAGTTAATTTAAAATGACCCTTCTGTATAGCTCCCGCTTCTTCAAATTTTTTCATTACTTCTTCTGTTTTAATAATCATCTTTTAATTTCCCCCCATTTCTTTTAATATTTCTTTTGCTGCTTCTACCGGATTGGAAGCATTTCTTATTGGTCTTCCTATTACCAGAAAATCAGCCCCCAATTTTATGGCTTCCCGAGGAGTCATTATCCTTTTCTGGTCATCGGAAGATTTACCCGCAGGACGTATCCCGGGAGTCAAAATTACGAAATCTTCCCCACAGGCCTTCCTTATCTCCTTAATCTCCCGGGAAGAAGCTACTACTCCATCAAGACCAGCATCTTTAGCTAACTTAGCCAGATGAACTACCTGTTCTTCTAATTTCTTTTTTAAGCCTAACTCTTTTTCTAAAATTTCCTGATTGATACTGGTAAGTAGAGTCACTCCTAAAATTAAGGGTTTTCTGATACCTAAAGCCAAACTAATTTTTTTACTCGCTTCAGCGGCTGCTTTCATCATTTCATATCCCCCGGAGGTATGGACATTAAAAATATATACCCCTAATTTAGTAGCTACTTCTGCTGCCCGAGCAACAGTATTGGGTATATCGTGAAATTTTAAATCCAAAAAAACCTTACCCCCTCTCTCATTTATCATATTAACTACTTTAGTCCCTTCTGCAGTAAATAATTGACTCCCAATTTTAAAAACCCCTACATAATCATTTAACTTGCTCACCAATTCCTCTGCTTTTTTAAAATCATCTACATCAAGAGCTAAAACCAATCTTTCTTTCGCGGTTAACTGCATTTTCTCCCCCTGTTTTATTAAATTTTCATACTTCCTACTAATTTATTTATATCTTTAATATTTTTTTCTATAAGATATTTTTCTATTCCTTCAATAATTTCAATAGTTACCTTAGGATTTACAAAATTCGCTGTCCCTATCTCTATTGCCCGAGCCCCAGCAATGATAAATTCCAGGGCATCCTCAACTTTTATTATCCCCCCTATTCCGATAATCGGGATCTTTATCGTCTGAAATACCTGCCAGACCAACCATAGGGCTACCGGTTTTACCGCGGGACCGGACAAACCACCGCTGATATTAGCTAATTTAGGTTTGCGAGAATCAATATCTACTGCCATCCCCACTAAAGTATTTATCAAGGATACGGCATCCGCTCCTGCTTCTTCAGCAGCCTGGGCAATTATTTTGATATTTGTAAGATTGGGAGTTAACTTTACGATAAGAGGGAGAGTGGTAGTCTTCCGAATACTGCTCACAATTTTATAAGTTGTTTTAGCGTCTGTCCCCCAGGCCATACCCCCCTTCTTGACATTAGGACATGAAATGTTGATCTCTAAACCGGCAACTCCCATCTCCTTTGAAACTTCTCCCAATCTTCTGGCTAATTCCACGTATTCTTCTATGGTATCCCCGGAAATATTTATTATCACCGGAGTATTAAATTTTTTTAAATAAGGTAATTTTTCTTTAATTAAAACTTCTACTCCTACATTCTGTAAGCCGATAGCATTAAGCATCCCCGATGGAGTCTCTATGACCCGGGGAGGAGGATTGCCTCTCTTTGGTTTTAAGGTTATCCCTTTTAATATTACGGCACCCAATCTGTTTAAATCAATAAAAGGGGTATATTCCTGACCATAACCAAAAGTCCCTGAGGCAGTCAACACCGGATTTTTTAATTTTATTCCAGCTATTTCCACTTCTAAATTAGGTTTATCAATCATCCCACACCACCTCACTTCCTTCGAAGATAGGTCCATCTACACAGACTCTCTTATATTCATATTTAACTTTGTATTCTTTTTTATCCTTAGTTTTTATCTTGCAGACACACCCCAAACAGGCACCTATCCCACAAGCCATCCGTTCTTCCAAAGATACCTGGTAATCAATATTTACCTTTAAAGCAATTTCACTGATCTTTCTTAACATAGGTTTCGGGCCACAAGCAAATATCTGGTCCGCTAACCATCCTTCTTTAATAATTCTTTCTAATAAATCAGTAACTACACCCTTATACTGATAACTTCCATCATCAGTCGCAACATCTACTTTTACCCTCAGAATCTTAAAGCTTTCCTCTCCTATGACCAACTCTTTCTTCAAGGCACCTATCAAGACTCGTACCTCTTTGCCTTGCCTTATAGATTCTTCACATAAAGCCAGCAAAGGAGCAACTCCTATTCCTCCTCCTACTATCATGATCTTCTTACTTTCCGGATAGATATTAAAACCATTACCGATAGGACCCACGATGTCTAAATCATCTCCTACTACTCTTTGGGCTAATAATTTAGTGCCCTCTCCCATCACCTGGAACAAGATAAAGATTTCACCCTTTTTTTTATCTATTCTATGGATGCTTATGGGTCGGCGTAGTAATGGGTAACTATCTATACTACATTTAATATGAATAAATTGCCCGGGAAGGGCTTCGTGAGCAACAGAAGGAGCTGATAATTTAATTAAGAAAATATTTGGAGCCACTTCTTCTTTGGTTAAAATTTTTACTTTAATCTTTAAAATATCGCTCACCTACTTTTTAATTCACCTTAATTGACCAATTAGCCAATTTACCAATTAAATTAAAAATAATTTAACAAACACAGCGCGTCGTGTTGAATCAAATATCAACGATGCATCGTGTCTCTGCATTATTAAGCTAAAAACTTAAAGCGAAAAACCATAATTCAAAACTCAAAACCTTTTTCGTATAATGTATATTGTTTTGTATGGAGGGCGGATTCATCCGCCCCATCCTTTTGCGGGCTTGATGAATCAAGCCCCTACTTTAATTCATAGAGTCGAGTAGATGAGCATCTCTCAACCTTAGAAACAACTTTGTATTCCCTGTTATCTTCCCGTTTCCTTAACGGAAGTGTCACAATATTAGTTCCCTAGCTAATTGATGGAACACCCCTCACAGAACCGAACGTGCCCTATTCGAGCATTCGGCTCTTCATATTATCTTACAAAAACGCTACTTTCCAAAGAGGTTTACATATATTCTCGGCAAAGGCAGGGGATTAAGTCTGGAGTAAAATTGATAAAGTTTTT
>DMCY01000113.1 GCA_003451675.1 Candidatus Atribacteria bacterium | reverse complement strand
TTTTATTTGTTGATAAATAAGGGGTTTCGGGAGATTAAGTGTCAAAGTCAGGAAATGAAATAAGAAAAAGGGAAGGTATTCAGAAATGAGAAATATGAATCCTAAGATCGTGGAGATTCTAGATTTCCCTCATCTAAAATTTAAATATAATGTTTGTGGTCAGGCATGGAGTCCGACTATAAAATTAGGCGCTAGATTTATCTCGAAAAGATTGGCAATGTTCTAATGGCTGTAAACTTAAAGAAAGTAAGGAATCTTAAAAAGGAGGTAAAGAATGAATAAAAGAAATATAATGATGACTTCAATTCACGGTGACCCAACGGCGGAGATCGGATCTGAGGAACAAGGTGGGCAACCTATTTATATAAGAGATATCTGTAGATTATTATCAAAGGATTTTCAAATAGATATATTTACGAGGAAAAATGTATTCGAAGAAAATATTGTGGAGTTATTTCCCGGAGTTAATGTGGTTAAAGTAGAGGCAGGGCCCGTTGAATTTATCCCAAAAGAAAATATTTATCTATATCTAAATGAATTTTTTATGAATACGACACGCTGGATTGAACAGAATAAGAAAGACTATTCCTTGGTTCATTCACATTATTGGTATTCGGGGAGTGTTGCTCTTAAATTAAAAGATTATTTTGAAATTCCGATGGTACACAATTGCCATTCCCTGGGTAGAGTAAAGTATGAAATTTTAAAGGAAGATAAACCACCCTTTGCAGATATGAGATTATTGGAAGAAGAATTAATTTTGAAAAGGGCTAATGCTATAATTGCCTCGACACCCCAAGAGGTAAAAAATATTTTAGACCTTTACAATGTTGTAGGAGAAAATATTGAATTGATTCGGGCTGGAGTAGATGAAAGATTATTTAAGCCTATTGAAAAAACGATGGCCATAAAAGAAATAGGTTTAGATTTTAAAAATATTATTCTATTTGTCGGTAGAATAACTAAAGCAAAAGGATTAAGAATACTCATTAAAGCCCTTGCAAGAGTGAAAAGGGAGTTTAACAAAGAATTAAAGCTCTTCATAATAGGCGGTGATATTTCTAATGCTATGCATTCAGAAATTGAAAGCAATGAAAAGAAATACATTAAAAAATTAATAAATAAGACAAATTTATCCGATGAGGTTATTTTTTTGGGTCCTATAGAAAGAGAGAAACTTCCCTATTATTATTCGATTGCAGATATCTGTGTAATCCCTTCTTTGTATGAATCCTTCGGGCTTGTGGCAGTAGAGGCTATGGCCTGTGGAACTCCAGTAATAGCCTCAAAAGTGGGAGGTCTTGCCCATACCATAAAAGATGGATATTCCGGTTTGCATTTTATACCTGGAAGATCTGATCGCTTAGCCAAGAAGATATTAGGGATTATTACAGATTCCGAAAGATTAAAAGAGATGGGCGTAAATGCTCGTATAAGAACAGCCAGAGAATTTGGATTGGAAAGAACGGTTAGGCAGATAAAAGAGTTGTATGAATCCTTGATTTTTTAAAGGAGTAAAAGATGGAATATGTAATTGTTTCTGATTTAGATGAAACCTTAACTGGGGATAAAGAAGGAATTAGGCAGTTTAATAAGATTATATTGTCCCATAGAGAAAAATTTTACTTAGTCTATTCCTCCGGAAGGTTTAAGGAATCAATATTGTCAGTGATAGAAAAAGAAAGATTAATCCAACCAGATGCTGTAATTTCCAATGTGGGTACTGAAATATACTATGCCCCTAACTGGGATATAGATAAGGAATGGGAGAAGATAATTGGGAAAAATTGGAATAAAAAAAAGATCGCTTCCATTCTTAGTAGATTTTATCTGCAGCCCCAGCCTTATGAAAAAAAATTTGTAATACCATATTATATTGAGGAGGAAAGTATAGTAAAAAAGGTAAGAAAAGCATTGAAAAGACATAAAGTTAAAGTTATATGCACGAGGGGTTTTCAGCTCCAAAAAATGGTAAAAGCACCGGTGATATCTCCTACTCCTGTTGCCTTCAGTGTATTTTCTGCCAAACTATATCTAGATATTGTTCCAGAATGTGCAGGGAAAGGGAATGCTGCTAAATACATTAGAAATAAAATGAGTTTACCAACAATTTGTTGTGGGGATGCCGAAAACGATGAAAATATGTTAAAAATTAGTAATTATGGAATATTAGTAGGAAATACGTCTATTCGGTTAAAACGTAAATTATCAAAATTTTCCAACATTTATTTAGCTAAATCTTATTATGCAAAAGGGGTAATCGAGGGATTAAAATTTTATAGTATTATTGAGCAATAGATCGTGACTTGGGACCGGTCCTTGAGCTGCCCGAGAACATACCGGTTCTATACAAAAAGGCTGGGAAGAGGTTTACAATATTAACCCCTCAATAGTCGAAAAGGCAGCAAAACATATAACCTCAGCAGCAAAGTTTTTGGAAAATTTAAATTAAATAAAAAATGCCCCAAATTAATATTTGAATGTTTTAAGAATTAGGGGAAAAATTATTGTTATTTTCTTCTGATTTTTTCTTTTTTTAATGTTATAATTATGAATACAAAAGGGAGTGCGATTTGCCAAAATTACACTTCCTTTTAATATGACTATGCCGAAAGATTTAGCATGCGTTTTCCTTCCGGTTTTTTATTTTATTAGGCTTAAATATTTTTTCAGTATCTCTTACCCAGTAAATTGAGGACATACTCTTTTTCTCTCTATCTCTCTCATTAACCATTGTTATGCTGGGATGACTTTTCTATAATATTTCACATTTTATTTAATCTAATTCGATCATTCGCGATTTAACCAATCCTGGCCACTCTGACTAATCTAATTTACCTGGCTAATTAAATCCGCCCGGTCTCGCTATAAAATAATATGTAGAGATTAATTTAAAGAGCCCCCAAAATAATTTTCCCAAAAGAAGGATTTTTGAAATTAATATCGTATATTGTATAACAAAAGAAATAATTTTGTAAAAGCTGAAGAAATTTTCACCATGATTGCAATTTATTTAATAATACAGTAAAACAGGGGACGGCTACTCATATTTAGTAATTAAGTAACTTATTTGGTTAGAATAAGAGAAGGGAATATACTTTTTGATAAATAAGGGAAAATAAATAATTAAACAATATTTATACTCTTACAGGAAGGTTAATTAACTCCTTTAGTTTATAGATTTTTCGCAGTTCTTTAGTAATGTCACCCCAACAAAAAGTTCTGAACGTGTCCAATAGGGGGAGCTTGACAATATCCAGCCCTTTGGTTTGAATGCTGAAGGGCTTTTTTTATTTTTTATAAATTATTTTTCTAAAAAAGAAGGATTTTTTAAAATTTTGTCGTATATTAAGTATTAGGTGTAAAAAATTAAGTTTAAAAGCAAATGAGGAGGAGTATCAAATGTAAAAAATCTTTTTAATCATAAAAAATTAGCTATTGCCTTTTTCTTTAAAAATATTTTTTAGTTTTAAAAAAAGCTTAAAAATTCTAGTTTTAATGTATGTATACGATAATTATTATTTTAATAATTATAGACCAACGGTAAAGCGGTTGGATACATTCCTATATTCCCACCATAAATCTTCAAATAAATCTACAAAAAAAATCCTAAGAGTCTTGGATCAAATAAAGGCATTTCATATTTTGTAAAAATTAATTAGCATTAATAGGAAGTTATTAATATTGTTCCTCTTCCATCAGGTTTACCTGATAGCTATAAGGAGGGGTTGTGCCTATGCTAAGCAAAGACTGGCTCCCCGTTTACAGGTAACAGAGGAGTCGACTGATACCATCTCAATTACCTGGCAGACTTAATAGGCTTTCAGAAAACTCG
>DMCY01000017.1:28506-29478 GCA_003451675.1 Candidatus Atribacteria bacterium | reverse complement strand
AATTACCAAATCAGGACAATATGAATATGCTTATTTGGTCAGATCTTACCGAGAAGATAATAACACCAAACACGAATATTTATTTAATCTGGGGAGATTAGACCAAATCAAGAACAATCCCAGCTTTCAAAACCTGGCCAAACGTCTCTTAGAGCTATCCGAAGCAAAAGATATGGTTAGCTTAGATAACTTCTCCGAGGCTCAAATAGTCAACTGGGGTTATATTGTTTACCAAAAGATATGGAAGGAGTTTGGGTTGGATAAAATATTAAATAAACTAACTAGTCCAAGAAAGACCCGGTTTAACCTTAATGAGGCCTCTTTTCTCATGGCTATCCAGCATCTGCTAGAACCAAAAAGCAAACTTAGTACCTATGGCCATCAAAATCGCTATATAGGGCTACCAGAAATAAAACTGCAGCACCTCTATCGCTCTTTAGACCTATTATCTGAAAGTAAAGAGATACTGGAAGAAGAGATATTTTTTAAAAACCGTAGCCTTTTTAATATACAGGTAGATGTGGTATTTTATGATGTAACCACCTTCTCCTTTGAGAGTGTAAGAAAAGATAGCCTAAGAGATTTCGGCTTCTCTAAAGATGCTAAATTCAAGGAAGTTCAGGTAGTGATGGGACTACTTATAGACCGGGAAGGAAGACCCATAGGATATGACCTTTTCCCCGGTAACACCTTTGAGGGAAAAACCTTAGATGTAGCCCTGCAAAAACTGGAAAAACGCTTTGGTATACGCAGAGTAATTATCGTGGCCGATAGAGGTATAAACAGTAAGATAAACCTGAAAAAGATTACCGATAGAGGATATGACTACATATTTGCTTCTCGCATAAAAAACCTGAAAAAAGATATTAAACAAGAAATCTTCCACAAAAATGGATATCAGGACAGGGGAGAAATCCGCTACAAGGTCATAAACTATATAAACAAAATTAAAGAAGCAAACCAAATCTATGA
>DMCY01000017.1:0-28313 GCA_003451675.1 Candidatus Atribacteria bacterium | reverse complement strand
GGGAAAGAAATATCTAAAAAGCTCCAAAGATATCCATTGGGTCCTTGATGAAGAGGCGATTAAAAAAGACGAGATGTTTGACGGATATTATGCTATCCAGACCAGTGAAAAAAATCTCAAACCCCAAGATGTCCTGGCTGCCTACCACAACCTCTGGAAGATAGAAGAGTCATTTCGCCTCATGAAAACTACCCTTTCGGTAAGACCGGTCTTCCACTGGACCGAACCGAGGATAAAAGGTCATTTTGTGATCTGTTTTCTAGCCTTTCTCCTAGAGAGGACCTTAGAATCTAAACTTAAAAGGGCTCATCTACCGGCTTCACCACAACAAATTCGAGAAGCCCTAAATTCTATGAATTTTGCGGAAGTTAAGATAAAACAGAAGAAGTTTTTTATTAAAACCAAGGTTGAGAGTTTGGGTAATAAGATTTTAAGGTTGTCACGTATAAAACCACCGAAAAATCTTACACCTGCCGGAGAGTTATCTTTAAAATAAAAAAATGTAGTGCAAAAATGCGCATTTTCATTTTTTTATTTGTTGATAAATAAGGGGTTTCGTGAGATTAAGTGTCAAAGTCAGGCTTTAATCTCTTAGGGTTTGATTCCCCGCACTCTGCTGCGATCAATTAGTTTGCTTTAGAGAGTAATAGATACCCCGTAGCTCTGCTGTGAGGAGATTTATTAATACGTACATCTTAAGTTAATGACATTGTATTATATAAGGCTTTCAAGAGGGCATTTTTCCACAATTTTAGAATAATTAGGAATACATATCCATTTCCTCAGACAATTAATGTTTTGCTTTTAAAGAAAATAAATAGGGAAGGTATACCAGGTCAATAACTCGGTGATTTGTTTCTTATAGAATTAAGAAAGTGATGGCGGAAAAAAGTAAGAAATAAAAGTGCAAAAGTACAGAGGGACGGATAGAGTATATGAATAAGTTACCTATTAATATAAATGATTTAATAAATGCGCGTACAGTATGTAGCAATAGAAGAAATTCTAACCAACGCTGTTTATCATCGTTCGTATGAGATACGTGAGCCTATTGAAGTAAGGATATTACCGGATAGAATTATGATTGGCAGTTTCCCGGGACCGGACAGATCAATTACTGATGAAGATATGCAAAAATGCCGGTTTATTTCAAGAAGATACCGTAACCGAAGAATAGGAGAATTTTTAAAAGAACTCGATATGACAGAAGGGCGAGGGACTGGGATACCAAAGATTTTACAGGCAATCAAAAAGAACGATTCTCCGAAACCGATTTTTCATACGGATGAAGATCGCAGTTATTTTGTGGTAGAGTTACTGCTTCACCCAGCATTTATCAAAGGTAAAGAGCCAGAGCTACGGCCAGAGCTATCTTTGCAAAATAAAATACTGCGTATTTTAAAATACGGAGATTTTAGCAAATCTGCTATTGCTGAAAAAGTAGGTCATAAAGCTGTTTCAGGTGAGTTAAATAAACAGGTGAGAAATTTAATGAAGGCTGGTCTTATTGAATATACTATTCCAAAAAAGCCAAACAGTCCTAAGCAAAAATATCGCTTGACATCTAAAAGCCAAAATGTTGAGATATAAATAATTAAATAATAAATGGGGACAACAGATTCCATTTTCTTAAAGTTGTGAAACCTGAACTTCCCATAAATCTCCTACACTAAAGAAGACTACTCCTAAAAGGTTGACACAGAAGTGGGAGGGGGTTGATGAAAGGAGGCAAGATAAAAAAATAATTTTTATTGGAAAATTTTAGAATTATAAAATATTTTTTAGGAGGAAAAATGAGATGAAAAGAAAAATAATTTTGGGGTTAGCGGCTGTGTTGTTACTCAGTATCGTGTTTGCAGGTTCTGGCTTGGCCCAGGGAAAAAGTGAAAACTTTAATTTACAAATTCTTCATACAAATGATCATCACTCACATCTTGAAGGTCAATTGTATAACTTGTATATCGATGGCGAAAATATCCGCATGCAAATGGGAGGTATGTCCCGGATTGTAAGTGAAATTAATGAACTTCGAAATGAGAATACAATAGTGCTGAATAGTGGCGAGTTATGCGGAACTTTATATTTTAGTTTATTTAAAGGCGAAGTGGATTTTAAAATTTTCAATATGCTTAATCTAGATGCTTATGAACTGGGAAACCATGAATTTGATGAGGGCGAAGAACAGTTGGCAAAGCTTATCGAACTTGCAGAGTTTCCAATAGTTGGAGCAAATGTTCACCCTACAGAAAGAAGTCCTCTTTTTAAATCGGACATAAAACCCTATGTAATTAAAGAAATAAACGGCGAGAAAGTTGGTATTATAGGCGTTTTAAAAGTTGTGAAAACTGTTGAGTCATCTATGGTAACTGATGCTGTTGAATTTTCTGATGAAATTGAAACAGTCAGAGCTACTGTTAAAGAATTACAAGATATGAATATAAATAAAATTATACTGTTGAGTCACCTGGGATACGAAGAGGATATAAAACTGGCTAAAAAAGTTACCGGAATAGATGTTATCATAGGCGGCGATACCCATAATCTTTTAGATTCTACCGGAGAATTAAAATCCCTGAACTTAAATGTAACCGGAGAATATCCTACATTAGTCGGTAACCCTGATGGAGAAACGGTTTATATTGCCCAGGCGTGGGAATATGCTCATGGTCTTGGTATTATGAATATTCAGTTTGATTCAGAGGGAAGAATTATTTCCTGTAAGGGAAAGACAGAACTTCTGGTAGAAGGTCCGTTCTTGACAAGAGATGAAAACAGAAAATGGAATGAAGTCTCAGAAGCAAAAACTAAGACACTAATAGATTTTATTAATGGACTGGAAACTGTTAAACTCCAGGTTCCGGATCCAGCGACAGAAAAGATTTTAAAACCATACAAAGAAGAACTGGAATCTTATAAGAATGTTAAAATTGGTAGAGTCACAAAAACCATGCCTTTTGATAGGATTCCTGAACCTTTCAAAAAAGGAGAGACTCCTACAGGAAGTTATGCCGCATATGTTATAGCTGATGCATTTTTAGCTTATACGCATTCTGCAGATGTTGCCATACAGAATGCCGGCGGGGTTAGAATAGCTTTAGCTGATGGAGATTTTACAACAGCTGATGCTTATACTGCTCTTCCATTTTCTAACACATTAGTTACTATAAAAATGAGTGGAGCTGATATACAGCAAGTTTTAGAAGAGGGAACAGACTACGCACTCTCTTCTAATTCTACCGGTGCTTTTCCTTATGCTTCACATCTGAGATATGATGTTGATAAAGCGGCTGAACAAGGAAGCAGAATCTTAAATCTTGAAGTCAAGGATAAGAATACCAATAAATGGGCCCCGATAGATCTAAATAAAATATATAAAGTTGTAACTAACTCTTTTATAGCCCTTGGGAAAGATGGCTACTATACTTTTAAAAGAGTTCAGGATGCTGACAAAAGTGTTTTTGAAAACACATTTGTAAATTATGCTGTACCTCTTGTTGAATACTTTAGGAATCTTCCGGAAAACACATTGCCTGAGTTAAATGTAGATGATTATTGTTTAAAATCTGTAAAATAAATACCGAATTCAGGAGGGGGATATTCTCCCTCCTGAATTCTTACTGATCTGTATAGTTGAAATAAGTATAGTGGAGCTTCACAAGTTCACAAATCATTGAAGAAGTCACTGAAATAAATATGGATGAAATGAAATATGTATAAATTGGGTTACATAGCATTTATGCATAATAATGAAACCAATAAATGGCTTATTAAGTCTTTTCATATATCTAATAATTGGAATAAGACAATATATCTTGCTATGGAGAAAGCAGGTCTAATTAATAAGTTGGAGGAGGAAAATGAATAAACAGAGATGTCCAGCATGCGGCTCTATAGATATTATAGACGAGAAAAAAAGTATTTTAATAAAGGAACCTTTTGGAGGTCAAGATAATATTGAAATACATGAAAATATATGTTCTACATGTGGATCTCGAGGTGATTTTTTTAATCAGAATGAAACTTTAATAGATGACACGATTAAAAAATTAAAACAAAAAAGTGTTGAGAATATTCTAAATAGTTTTCTTGATAATAAAATAAGTATGTCGTCAATTGAGCGAGCATTAGAAATGCCCCAACGTACACTTACTAAGTCGAAAAATAGAACTAATACTCCTTCTTCTGCAGGTATTGCTTTGATGCGATTTATCAAACTGTTCCCATGGTTGTTAGAGATAGCAGAAAATAAATACGATTATAATGAAGCTCAAAAAATACATATAAATGCGGCAGTACAAAAATTGCTGCCCGAAATAGATTTTTGCAAGGGAAATTTTATTGAGGCTGATGGTATGGTAGCAACATCCGGATCTGCACTTTTCTATAGGTATTATGAGAAAAAAAATATCGATAACCAGGAAAAAGTATTTAACGAAGTCACACTTGTAACGAGCACAGAATAGAGGAGATTAGAAATGAAATTATTGAATTTTATTATTTGTGATGATATTAGAAAAGAATTAGGGAACAAACACTCTCTTATGGGTATTTATGATGATTCTATTGAGTTCCAAGTAACTCCTGATAATCAAAATACGTGGCCAAAATCATTAAGAGTTGGGATATATGCAAAAGTAAAAACTGAAGACAATAAGGAAGTATTTAAATTTAAAATACGGATGAAATACAATGAAAAAGAAACAGTATTAGTTGATAGTGTTTTACCCCAACCGAGAATTAAACCTTTTAACAAAATAGTTATTTCATTGGTCAATAGTGATTTCAAATTTGAAAACCCAGGAAATATTACATTTTTCTTAGATTTTTATAATCAAAAAAAAGAACTTATAGCTACACTTTCTCCAGAATTTGTAATTAGTGTTAAGGAAAAAGTATTATAATAATAGTTTAATATCTCGTAAGAATAGCCTGGAAGATAAGCAAAGATAAGGGGTGAAATCTTTTGAAACCCTTATCTTATAAGGCTTTCCTGAGCATGACAGGAGACAGTTCTGTAAAACTGATTTTTAACTAAGTAAGATAGATAAATTATATATAGAATTAGAGGATTATCAGTTTTTATAGGAAAAAATGGTAAGGCTTTAAAACGTAGAAAATATAAGGGTTTTTAGGTTTTTTGTTATATAAGATGTTGGTAGTAGTTGAGAAAATAAGGAAAAAAGAGGCCAAAATATGTATTTTTAGGCTGCTGAAAGTCTTGCAAAATAAGGGTTTCAGAGAAATATTGCCGTAGAAGCGTTTTTTGAGGTTGGCTAAGGTGATTGGTCATATTTTTTAAAATCGGCGCTTAAAATCGCTTATATTAGGTGTTGATGAAAACCATTATTATATAAGGCTTTCAAGAGGGCATTTTTCCACAATTTTAGAACAAATAGGACATATCCCTTTTTCTTAAATAATTAATATTTTGGTTTTAAATTAGATAAATAGATACTGTGTTAAAAGTCAACCCGCAAACTCTTCCTTAGACGCTATTTTATTTACTTATATATTCTATACTATGGTTAATAGCTGATTTTATCTTTTCAATCTCCATCTCTTGTACTTTTTGAGAAAAAGGTTCAAAGGAAATGTTTCCCGTATAGCCCAGCCTGAGGAGCAATTCTATTTGTTCTTTGGTCTGAAGCCTATCTCGTGCAGTGACTAAAACACGATGATTATCTCTATATTCATCAACAGGAATATTACATTCTACCCCGGAGATGTGAACTAATCCGGTATAAGATATATCATAATCGTTTTTAATTATGTCAAAGGTATCAGGACCGAGATGGTGGTGGAAGGTATCATGAACAATTTTATAGACAGGATAACCTGATTCTTGAATAGCTCTCATTGCTGTAACTATCGACCTAAGAGAATATTCTTTAAACCCTAAGGGTTCTAAATAACCTTGCATTCCGCTGTCTTGAAATAAAGGACCAAAAGATTTTAAAGCTTCTACTGTTTCTTTAAAAATCTCCTCTGAATTCCTTTTATCCTCAACATCATTATTAGGGCACAATACAATTGCCTTGCAACCAATGGATAGTGAGAGATTAATTAATTTTTTCAATTCCTTTATAGTTTCAGGAAGCATTGCGCCTAAATTAAATTTTTGTAAGGCATTGATAGTTAAGATTTCCACTCCATATTTTTTTGAAAGTTCTTTCAGCTGTCCAGGAGTATAGCCATCAATTATCTTTCCTCCGGGAAGGTCATTGCGCAATTCGATTTTATTTAGGTCCAAATCTTTAACAAATTTAAAAAAATTCTCTAATTTTAAATTTGGGTAAATGATTCTGTTAAGGCCGATTTTTGATCTATTAATCATTCTATCTCTCCTCCTTTTTTGTAAAAATATTATTCCAAGTGTTTTATGGTTGGACTTTTTTTAGGTTATTTTATTACGAGTTTTGTAACATTTAGTTTGATGAGTTTATTTTCAAATTTACTCATTTTATTTTAAATTCTGTTGGATAGTATAACATACCGGATAATTATTTCTGTACCTCTGCAAAAGGTCATAATTTGGGGCCTATAATTAAAAATAGGAACTCCATTTTCTCCATTTCATGATTTTTTCTCCACTTGACGGACTAATCCCATCCGGATAAATAACCAGGGTGCCCCAAAACTGATCCATATACCCAATAACAGATAACGGAAAAATCGGCTTAATTGATAGAAGGATTGGCCCTCTGAAGGAAGTATCGATTTTAATCCAAGATATATTATCCCTATTCCGATAACCCCAAGCAGAAAACTGATCAGCCGCTGCAGCCAGTTTCCCGGTCGAATCCCCCCAATAGAAGAAGAAAAAAATAGCAGACCATAGCTAACACCGGCCAAAGCAGCTACCGAACTGATAATATCCGGTGATGATTGAATTTGTAATAAGATCACCGGAAATAGCGTAATGACAATTATTTTAAATATCATATTCTCTTGAATAAAATCGAGTTTAATTTTTAGAAAAATAAAATAACTTAGACCGAGAATGAGTCCGCCGAATAACCATCCTCCCAGGATATCGGTGGGAAAATGGACGCCAAGATAGATGCGGGAAAATCCAATCAAAAGAATCAGTAAAACAGAAAGGTTACGAACCCAGATTTGCTTTTTCCAATAAGCTATACTACCCCAGACAACCAGGGAAGTCTGGGCATGGTTGCTGGGAAAACCATATCCAGAGGCATGAACCTTTTGAATTTCCGGTAAAATATCAAAAGGGCGGGGCTGCTGGAATATCTCTTTTAATCCGGTATTAATATAAACGGATAATAAAAAGATAATTCCGACTCGTATCCCCAAATAAAAGTCAACACACCAAAGAAGGAAGGGAAATAAAAGCAAATAAAATAATTCATCTCCAATTGAGGTAACAGCTCGAAAAAAAGAATCCAGCAATGGTGTGTCAATCTGTTGAATCATAATAATGAAATCTAATCCCCACTGAAAAATGGTATCCATATCGGCAACTTCCTTATCAACAATAGTAATTTATTATATCAAAAATAACCGAAGAATAATTTTTTTCCAAAAAAAATTCACATCTTTTGCTAAATGAGTATTAAATGCTTCTCAGATGAACTGCTTATCTTTATAAATAGAAATAGGGATGGATACCTATTTATTTATCCTAAATGCAGTAAAGTTAATTCTATCATAAATATTATAAAAAAATTATAAAAAATCTTTGACAAAGAGGATTGTCTTATTGTAAAATAAACTACCTGCAATCGACTGCATAATTATATTAATACTTCTTGAGTTTTCTACATTTTTTCTTTGGACTTATAATTTATAGACAAATGAAGTTAAATATAAAAAGTCTGGATTGGATATTGAGCCAAGCTATTTTCGGTTAAATTAAAATAAAAAATAAATTTTGGAAAAATTATTTAAATATAATGCAAACGTTCGCGTAAATATTAAAGAATCGGTTAGATTATACTTAAAAACTTACATACAATGCATTTTTTAGATTATTAATTTACCCAGCTTTTCTACTAATAAAATTACCAAAATTAGCTTCTTGAAAAATCAAGATACTCCCTGTGAACATGCCCTATATAAAAGAGATTTTCCATTAAATAGCAGGGAATCAATAAGAGGAGGTGAGATACAAGAAGAAGAATTTTCTTAAGTGTTTTTCAAAATTTAAAAATATTTTAGGAGGTAAGAAATAATGAAAGGTACTTTAAAATCTCGCTTAGCTCTAATATTTGTATTTGTATGTTTAACCGCACTTCTTTTCGGAGGTATTGTGGAGGCAAAAACTTTCAACTTCTATGTTGTATCTCACGGTGGTCCGGGTGATCCTTTCTGGGGCGTAGTAATGAAAGGTATGAAAGAAGGAGCTGAAGCAATTACTAAAGGGACAGAAGATACAATAAATGCTGTTTATTCTGGTCCAGCCAAATATTCAGTGGAAGAACTTGTTAATATGTTGAATAGTGCAATTGCCACCAAACCAGATGGAATAGCAGTTACTATTACTGATCCCGCTGCCCTTGATGCCCCTCTTCGGAAAGCTATTGCTGCAGGCATTCCTGTAATCGCTATCAATGTACCTGATCCTCGTCCTGAAGCAGAAAGAATTCCTTACCTATTCTATGTAGGTGGAGATGAATATCTATCCGGCAAGAAAGCAGCTCAGAGAATTTTAGCAGTTCGTAAACCAGAACGGGCGGTTGTAACTGTTCATGAGATTGGACATATGGGTTTAGAATATAGAGCTAAAGGTTTTATTGAAGTAATGACAGCAAATGGAGTACCTGCAGAAAAGTTAGCTACTTATTTAGACCCGACTCAAGCAATTGAAATTCTAAAAGGATATTTCGCAAAACATCCTGATACCGATGCCATTTTTACTCTGGGTTCCATAGATAGTGCATATGTAATTACTTTCTTAAAAGAACAGGGTTTGGATGGAAAAGTAATCCATGGCGCTTTTGATGTGTCAGATGAAGTTGTTCATTCAATAAAAGAAGGAACAACTTTATTTACTATTTCACAACAACAATATTTGCAAGGATATTTACCGATGCAGTTCCTTTACCTTTTAAACAAATACAATTTCCTCCCTGCTAATGATGTACTAACCGGACCTGGTTTTATTGATGCTTCAAATGTAAAAAGTGTTGAAGAGTTAGTAATGCAGAAATATTGGTAAAAGATGAATAAATAAAAATAAGTTGATAGGAAGGGAATAATTACCTTCCTATCAACTTATTGCTTCACTAATTACTAAAAGGAGGAAAAGTGAATGGAGAATAAGTCAAAATTTAATTCCTCTATTGCCTTATTGCTTAGGACTCATCCGGAACTTGGTGCATTAGTAGGATTGGTTTTAGTTTTCATTGTATTTTGCTTTACTGCTACCCGTTTTTTAAGTTTAGAATCACTTGCTGGTATCGTAACTGTTGCGTCAGAACTTGGAATTGTAGCAGCAGGAATTACTTTTTTGATGATAACCGGGGAATTTGACCTTTCTGTCGGTTCAACCTTCGGGTTTTCCGCTATGATTCTCGCTGTTACTGCCAATGCAGGGATTCCTTTATGGATTGGATTTTTATTAGCCTTAACAGCTGCCTTTTTTATAGGATTGATTAATGGAATTATTACAGTAAAATATAAAATACCTTCTTTTATTACTACTTTAGGCACTTTGATGTTTTGGAGAGGGATATTATTAGCAGTTACCGGAGGTTTTGCAGTTCGTTATTGGGGAACTTCCTCTTTTCTCCGTGGATTAAATGGTCATTTTCTGGGAGAATTTAGAGTATCATCTATATGGTTTTTTGCAATCATTCTTTTATTAAATGTAATTTTAGTTAGAACCCCTTACGGGAATGCTACTTATGCTACCGGAGGGAATAAAGAAGCCGCTCGAGTATTAGGAATTTCTGTAGATAAAGTTAAAATTATAAATTTTATTATTTGCGCAATGCTTGCCGGTCTGGCCGGTTGTATTCAGTTTGCCCGGTTTAATTCGGTTGATCCTTTAAGAGGTACTGGTATGGAACTTGAAGCAATTGCTGCGGTTGTAGTTGGAGGTACCTTAATGAGCGGAGGATATGGCAATCTTATCGGTACATTATTTGGAGTTCTTTTAATGGGGATGGTTCGATCAGGTTTAATTATGTCCGGTGCGCCTGCTTATTGGTATCAGGCATTTATTGGTATTATTTTAATCTTAGCCGTAATTACTAACACCAAATTAAAGGGGTGGGCAATAAAATGAAAAAAGATGATTTTTTAGTTAAAATGGTAGGAATAAACAAACGATTTGGCACAGTTCAAGCTTTAAAAAATGTTGATTTTACGGTTAAACGTCAAGAAGTAGTAGGACTTGTAGGAGATAATGGTGCCGGGAAATCAACCCTTATAAAAGTTTTAACCGGAGTATGTCCACCAGATAGTGGAGAAATACATTTTGAAGGTAAAAAAGAACATATAGATTCTCCTAGAAAGGCAAGAGGTATGGGCATTGAAACAGTTTATCAACACCTTGCTCTTATTGATTTGATGAGTATTGCCCGGAATTTTTTCCTCGGACGGGAACCGGTAAGAAAATTTGCTAAAGTGGTAAATTTTTTAGATAGGAAGAAGATAGATAAGGTTGCTAAAGAAGCTTTAAAGGAGATTGGAATTAATATTCGTTCGGTTGACGAAGAAGTATCGCTCCTTTCCGGAGGAGAAAGACAGGCGATAGCAATAGGAAGGGCAATTTATTTCGGGGCAAAACTTCTTGTTCTTGATGAACCAACCGCGGCTCTTTCGATTAAAGAATCCCGCAAGGTTCTTGATTATGTAACTGATGCGCGAGAAAGGGGACTGTCGGTAATTTTTATTACTCATAATATCTATCATGTCTATTCAGTAGCTGATAGATTTACTGTTTTAGAGCATGGAGAAAAATTAGGAGATTTTAATAAGGATAAAATTTCAGCAGAAGATATTATAGAGATTATTAGAACAGGGAAAAAACTTGCTTGATTATAGGTGTTTAGAATTAAAATTTTCATTTCATTAAAGGAAGGGCAAAGAAATGCAATATTCGTTGTGTATAGACTCAATATATCCCAAAGAGAATTTAGAGGAGAAACTTACAAGAATTAAACAGGCGAGGTTTAAATTTATTGAATTCTGGGATTGGCGGGATAAAGATTTTGAGCTAATCATAAATAGTGGTTTAAAAGTTACTAATTTTAGTGGGAATAGAATATCATCTTTAACCCTGGACAGCAAAGAAAAGGTTATTCAAGAAGTAAATGCTTCTATAGATGTAGCAAAGAAATTAAAGTGTAAACATATCATGTTGTTGTCAGATGTATTAGAGAACGATGGAAGTGTAAAAATTAATTCAATAAGCAGTGAAAAAAAATTACTTCGCTTATATGATAATCTTAGAGTTCTTGTTGAAGTTGCTAAAAAGAGAGACATTATGTTGGTGATCGAACCTTTAAATTCTTTAAAGGACCATAAAAATTATTTTTTAGACAATTTTCTAGTAACCCTTGAGTTGATTCAATCAATAAATTCTGAGCATCTTAAAATACTTTATGATATATATCATATGCAAATTATGGAGGGGAATATATTAGACACCTTACAAAAATATCACCAATTTATAGGATATATCCATATAGCAAATGTTCCTTATAGGTGCGAGCCCTGGACCGGGGAACTTGATTATAAGTTCATTCTTAAAGAGCTCTCTAAAGTATATTCAGGGTTTGTAGGATTTGAATTTTTTGTTAAAGAAAAAAGTTTTACTTATAAAAAACTCTATGAGTGGGTTCAGTCAATTGATTTATAAAAGAGTACATTATAAATGATTACTCAGATTTTAAATAAGGGATAAAACTTAATCTGCGTAGTCAAATATAAATTTATGTAATCACTTATTTATATTAACTATGAAAGAATTAATAATAAATTTATCTTTATACGTTTTAATTATTTTATGCAATATAAATTATAGCAGTTAATCTTAATTTAAATTACAACCGGATATACTCTACTGCCTGAAAACAAAATTAATAAAAGGAGGTGGGAAAAGGTAAAAAAATAGCTAATCGAAAGCTACAGTAAGTTTTCGAAAAAAGTTAATGTGTTAAAAGTGTTGCTTTAAGTAAAAAATTAAGGAGGGTAATTTTATGTGTAAGAAGTTTACTAATTTTTGGGTAATTTTTTTAGTGGTAAGTATTATCTTGGTAGGTGTTTTTACTTTAGGTGCTTCTGCTAAAGACGTAAAGTTGGTATACATGACTGCCGGAGATGTGAATATGCTTGCTCTTGGCCAACATGTAATAGGTCCTCAGTTTAGCGAAAAGTATCCTAATGTTAGTGTGATGACAGTTCATACTGGTCCGGGAAATGCAGGATCCCGTAGAGTTTTTGAAAAAATTATGGCAGATAAGGATAAAAAAGAAGGCGATATAGATGTAGCAATGATACATCAAATTTTCTTAAAATGGGCAATGGAAGAAGATCTCCTACTTGAATATGCCAAAGACATAGATACATGGCAATATATTACTTCACCATTTGCTAAAAAATCTCTCGGTGTTGATGTAGAAGGTTATTGTATGCCCATGTTCCATAGTCAGGCAGTTATCGCTTTTAATCCAAAATATGTTACTGATCCACCCAAAACTTATGAAGAAATAGTCAAATGGGCTGAAGAACATCCAGGTAAATTTGGTTACAATGGGATAAAAGGTGGAATGTCAGGAGTAGCATTTACCTGTGGTTGGATTTATTGGAAGACAGGAAAATATGAAAAGTATGCAGTTACTGGACCTTTTGATGAAGCCGAAATTGCCACCTGGGAAGAGCCAATTAAAGAGTTGAAGGAATTTAATAAAAATGTTACTTTAACTGGTGGAAATGTAGCTACCCTTGATGCACTTAATAGAGGTGAAATTTGGATGGGTCCGGTCTGGGTTGATATGTTCTTAAGCTGGATGGCAGAGGGCAAATTAGACCCTGCTTCCCGTATTCTTCTTCCTGAACCAGGTATGCCCGGACAACCTATGTATTTTGTAATTCCTAAAAATTCACCTAATCCCGAAGAAGCGAAAAATTTTGTTGAATTTGTTACTTCGCCAGCAGTACAGGCCGAGGAGATTGTAAAGAGATTTAACTGGTATCCGGGAATTGACGGAAGTTACATTAAGGATTTTGTCAGCAAAGAAACCTTTGATGTAATATATAAAGATGTAACCCCGGCAATGTTAGCTGAATTTGGTCTGGCCTTCCCCTTGGGAGACTATTTTGATGCAATATTAGAAGCTGTCGAATAAGAATTAGATACAACCAATTTAGGAGAAATTAAATGGGAAACAATTTAAAAAATGAATTGGCTGTTGGAAAGAGCAAAATAGGAGTTGGGGTCAAAAGGCCCCACTCCTATACCAATATTCTTCCTTATGTATTAGTATTTCCTGCAGTAATGGTAATTTTATTATTATATTTATATCCTTTCCTTGCTTCATTTTGGAAAAGCTTTATCAGCAAAGAAGGGGTTTTAAGTTTAGCAAATTATGAGAAAACGCTTCGTTTATATCGGTATGATATTTTATTTACTTTAGGAGTAACCACACTTAGCACTTTTATTGCTACAGTTTTAAGTATTCTTGTTGCAGTATATTTAAGGTTATCTACAGGATGGTTATCTAACAGTATTGGAGTTTTATATAGATTACCAATTTTTCTTCCTTTTGTAGTAATTGCTCAGATGATGAGAACTTTTTTAGCTCCTCATGGAACACTGAATCTTTTTTTAGCAAAGTTAAATTTAGTTAATATTGAAAATCCTTTGCAACTTTTTAATTGGGCTGGCCTAACTTTCGGTTTTGTATGGAAACAAGCACCGTTTATGATATTAATTATCTGCGGGGGGTTCCAGATGATTGACGATTCTTATATCGAAGCGGCAAGAAGCGTAGGAGCAAAGTTACCTCAGATTATCACCAAGATTCTCATTCCTATGAATAAACCCACCATTCTTATTGCGGTAACTTTAGTTTTTTGTTCTCTGGTTGGATGTTTTAGTTTTCCCTATATGCTTATTGGAGGGAAGTCCCCGGTTACTATAACTGTAGACATTGCTCATCGTGTAAATTATTTTGGCGATTATGGAGTGGCAAATGCATTGGGAGTTTTTTCGTATATTATGGTTAGTTTATTAGCGCTTTATTATGTAAGAAGTATGATGAAAAAAGGTCTTTACGAATAAGAAGGGGCTATTAAAAGATGTCATGATGAAAAAAAGCATATTTAAAAAAACTGTTGAAATGGTCATATTTGTGGTTTTTCTATTTTTCTTATTTGCTCCACTTTTTAGTACGATTATTTGGTCGGTGGCCTTAAGATGGTATTGGCCTAATACCTTTCCTCAAGAAATAGGATTTGATTACTGGTCCCAGGCCTTAGGTATCACTAAAAGTTTAACCCTGGGGGCAGTAAACGTAATTCCGGCTTTTCTGTTAAGCTTGAGCATTGCCATTATTGTGGTTATAATAACCATGGCAATTGCCATTCCAGCAGGTTATTCGTTAGCAAAGCTTAAGATTCCTGCTCTTTTAAAAGGTATGATTTTAATATTATTTTTATTACCTCGGGCCTTTCCCCAACAGCCGGTATTTGTTAACTTGATGTTGATGTTTAATAAAATAGGATTAACCGGAACGGTGCCTGGGGTCATTTTGGTCCATCTGGTAGTATGTCTGGTTTTTGCAGTTTGGATTACCGCAAGTACTTTTAGTTCGATTCCTCCGGAGTTAGAAGAGGCTGCACGAAGTGTAGGTGCTTCAAGGTTAAAAGCATTCTTTAAGGTAACCTTACCTCTATCGGCTCCCGGGCTTATCTCTAGTGCGGTATTTGTCTTTCTTACTTCAATGGATGAATTTACCGGTACTTTCTTTGTAGGAATTCCTTTTGTAACTACTCTTCCGATGACCCTCTATTCGGCCAGTGGTTCTAATATCCAATTTGCATCGGTCATCGCTATCCTATTATTAATCCCTTCCATCCTTTTTATGATGATCATTCAAAAATTCCTCAAAGCTGAACATTTGGGAGGGATAGGAGGTTAAATAAAGTTTTTCAAAATAATCAGATATTACTTGGAGGTAATTTGATTTATGGCAATTCTTAAAGTAGATGGATTAAATAAAAATTTTGGGAAGGTAAAAGCTGTTCAAGGTATTACTTTTGAAGCAAGCGAAGGCAAAGTGCTCAGCCTTCTGGGACCCAGCGGATGTGGTAAAACGACTACGCTTCGATGCATTGCTGGTTTTGAAAACCCTGACCAAGGAGAGATATATTTAGATAATAGAAAAATTACCACTATCCCTCCTGAAAAGAGGGGGATTGGAATGATTTTTCAAAATTACGCACTTTGGCCACATATGACTGTCTATGAAAATTTAGCTTTTAGTTTGCAAATTAGAAAAGTACCCAAAAATGAAATAACTAAAAAAGTAAAAAAAATATTAAATATGGTGCAACTGGAAGGTTATGAAAATAGGTATCCCCGACAAATGAGTGGCGGTCAGCAGCAGCGTATTGCTATGGCCCGGGCCTTGGTATTCGAACCGGAGATCATGTTACTTGATGAACCACTAAGTAATTTAGATGCCAAATTAAGGGAAGAAATGAGATTTCAGTTTACTGAGTTACAAAAAAGCCTTGGCATTACCGCAGTTTACGTAACTCATGATCAAGCAGAGGCGCTGGTAATTTCAGATAAGATTGTCATTCTTGATCAAGGTAAAATAGTACAATCCGGCTCACCAAAAGAAATATACGCGAATCCAAAAAATAAATTTGTGGCAGGGTTTATTGCTGTTACTAGTTTTATTAGTGGCAGAATTGATTCATTTACTGAAGAAAAGAAAAAGGTTATTGTAAAAACCGATGATGGCCTTGTTATTCATGGTTTTAATAATAGTTTTGATATAGGGCAAAAGGTTTCTGTTGCTATGAGAATGAATGTAATTAAATTTATTCAAGATGAAAATAAAAGCGATAAAAATAGGGTAAATATATTTAAAGGAAAGATTATTCAATCTTCTTATTTAGGAAATATTATTGATTATAAAATTAAAGTGGGTAACTGGGAAGTTCGAACCAATAGCGATGCTAAATACAACTTTAAAGTTGGAGAAGAAGTGACTTTCTATCTATCACCTGAGGATATTATTGTAACTCGAGAAGAATAAAATTTACCTTAGAGGAAAAAATATGGATTCAAATCTTCTTTATTCTAGAGCTGGCATTGCCACACAAATACTGCTATCAACAGAAGAAGATTATTTTATAGTCGATTCCGGAGACGGCACTCTAAGAGATTTAGTATCTTTAAAGATTAATTTTCAAAAGATAAAAGCAATATTTTTAACTCATGGACATTATGATCATATAGGGGGCTTATATGCTTTATTAGGCCACTTTAGGGTCATTGAAAGAAAAGAAAAAATAGATATTTATTTTCCACAAGGATGTAAAGAAGCCGAGCAGGTTATTTTAGCCTTTAAAAAGAGTTATAATGATATTACTTTTCAAATTAAAATTCATAAAATAAAAAAGGGAGACGAAATTAAGATAAAAGATTTAAAAATAAAAATATTTCAAATGAGACATTATGCAGCTGTGGGGGTTAATCGAATTTTACATCCCGATGTAGCGGTTGGTTACCGATTTATTTATAAGGGAGAATCGGTAGCTATTAGTGGAGACACTGGAATCTGTCCGGGATTAATAGAATTAGTACAAGGAGCGGATGTGGCTTACATCGATTCTACTTTGAAAGAGGAAGAAGCAACAGATAAAATATTAAATAATTTACATTTATCCAAAAAAAAAGCAAAAGAAATTGGTAAGTTTGCCAAAAAATATATCCCCATTCACCTGCAGGATGATGAAGAAAATTAATTAGGAAAATTGAACTAATAAAAAAATATATAATGGGAGAGACAGAATAATAGAAATAGATTTAAAAAATTATGAAGTAGTTTTATTGGGACATTTTGCCATAGATAATGATGTGGTAAACGGAGTAGAAAAAGAAGTTACCGGGAGTGCTGTGTATCATGGAGCTTTTGCGCTTAAAGCAATTGGTACAAGAGTGGCAATAGTAACAAAACTTGCTAAAAAAGATTTTCATCTATTGAGTATTTTTGAAGATGCAGGGATTACTGTATTTCCAACAGAATCGGAAGAAACAACAGGAATAAGAAATGTTTATTCAACCGATGATCCGGACAACCGTAGGAGCTATTTTATGAGGTCTGCCGGACCTTTTTGCGAAAAAGATTATCCAACTAACTTAAATGCTAAGGTTATTCATATTGCCTCATTAATGCAAAAGGAAGTTCCGGTAAAAATGATAAAAAAATTATCTAAAATCGCAGATCTTAGTATCGATGTTCAGGGGTTTATGAGGACAAAAGAAGAGAATAATCTTATCTTAAAAGATTGGAAGGAAAAGGAAGAAATTATTCCCTATCTAAAATATTTAAAGGCGGATATTGCTGAAGCCACTATTTTAACCGGTACTTCAGATTTGTATAAAGCAGCGAAGATATTGGCACAATTAGGAGCAAAAGAAATTATGCTTACCCACAAAGAAGGAGTACTTTTATATACAAATGGAGAATTTTATCAAGCTTCTTTTTCACCAAAATCTTTAAAGGGGCGTAGCGGGAGAGGAGATACCTGCATTTCCACCTACATTGGAAAGCGTTTTAGTTTAGAATCTTATCCGGCGCTATGTTATGCTGCTGCTTTAACTACTCTTAAATTAGAAAAAGAAGGTCCGTTTAAGGGAAATATAGAAGAAGTTGAAGCTTTGGTGAAAAAACAAAATAAAAAACAAATATTAATTTAGTAATTGTATTATAATAGATGTTTATTTAGATTAGTGAAGAGTTTATACAGAATATTAATAAATAATATGTCGAGATAAATATTTGCTCTGTCTAATTACTTATTTATAGATTAAAAAATAACAAGAAAGGAAATATGAATTATGGGAAAAGTTAATATAGGTGTAATTGGGGTTGGCAGAATTGGAAGCATGCATGCACGAAACTTAAAATACCAGGTCTCCGGTGTAAATGTATTGGGGGTTGCCGATGTATTTGAAAAAGCTGCCCAAAAAGTTGCCAATGAGCTCGTAATCCCAATTGCTGAAAAAGATTATCGAGTTTTATTAGAAAATAAAGATATTGATGCAGTAGTTATCTGTTCATCTACTGATACCCATGCTCAAATAATTTCTGAGGCAGCGCAAGCAGGGAAGCACATCTTTTGCGAAAAACCTATTGCTTTGGATGTAGAAAAAATTGATCAGGCTATCGCTGCAGTTAAAAAAACAGGAGTAAAATTACAGGTGGGATTTAATCGCCGATTTGACCCCAGTTTTAAAAAAGCCAAAGATTTAGTGGCAAAAGGAACGATTGGTACCCCTCATTTAGTAAGAATAACCAGCAGGGACCCCGAACCGCCACCCATCAGTTACATAAAAGTATCCGGGGGGATTTTTTTGGATATGATGATTCATGATTTTGATATGGCACGCTATCTTCTGGATCAAGAAGTAGTAGAATTAATGGCGGTGGGTAGCTGCCTGGTCGACCCGGCTATCGGAGAAGCAGGAGATATTGATACCGCAATAGTTACTCTAAAATATGAAGGTGGTGCCTGGGGGACTATCGATAATAGTCGAAAGGCAGTTTATGGCTATGACCAGCGTATAGAAATATTTGGTTCGGAAGGATGTGTAATAGTGGGAAATCCCAGACCCACAGAGGTAATTATTAATAGTGCTAAGAATACTATAAGTGATAAACCTCTTTATTTTTTCATAGAACGTTATCAAGAAGCCTATTTAGCTGAAATGAAAGAATTTATTAAATGCGTTCAGGAAAACAAAGAGCCATCAGTGGGTGGATTTGATGGTAAAATCTCTGTCCAGATGGGATATGCTGCTAAAGAATCTCTAACTATGGGGAGCTTTGTAAAAATAGGTAATTAAAAATTAGAGAGAAAAAAGGGAAGCAAGAATAAATTATGAATACTACTATTAAGGATGTGGCAAAATTAGCGGGAGTCCATCCCTCCACAGTATCCCGGGTAATAAATAATGATTCTCGGATTAGTGAAAAAACTAAAGACAAGGTTATTCTGATAATTAATAAATTGGGATATACTCCCAACGCTATTGCTCGGGGGCTAAAAACGAAAAGAACATATACCCTGGGGATGTTGATTCCTGATATTACCAATCCGTTTTTTGCCGAGATAGCCCGAGGTGTGGAGGATACCGCAAATAAAAATAATTTTAATGTTATATTGTGCAATACTGATGATAAGCTAAAAAAAGAAAGGACTTATCTGCAAATATTAAGGGGAAAGAGAGTAGATGGTTTAATTTTAGGGACGGCCCATATCAAAGACAAAAGTATATTAGAATTAGAGAAGAAAAAATTTCCCTATATATTAGTTTCCCGAAATATTGAAAAATTAAATAAAAATTGTATAATCGTTGATGATGTAGAAGGTGGAATGATGGCTACCGAATATTTGATTAAACTGGGTCATCGCCGAATTGCCCATATCACTGGTCCTCTTAAGACAAGATCAGCACTTAATAGATTAAAAGGCCATAAATTAGCTTTAAAAAAATATGAAATTGAATACAGAGACGAATTGGTAGGAGAAGGCGATTTTAGAATAAAAGGTGGCTATCAGGTTATGAAAAGATTTTTAAAATTGACTGAACCGCCTACTGCTATATTTGCTGCCAATGATTTACTGGCTTTAGGAGCAATGCAGGCTATTCAAAAAAAGAATTTTCACGTACCAGAAGATTTTTCAGTAGTAGGTTTTAATGACATTAAATTAGCATCTTTTGTCTATCCCCCTTTAACTACTATTCGTCAGCCGATGCTGGAGATGGGGGCATTGGCAGTAAAGATGTTATTAAAGATAATAGAGGAGGGAGAATTTAATCAAAGAAAAGAAGTTTTAGAATCTAAATTAATCATCAGAGAATCTTGTAAAAAAATTATTAAAATGAAATTAATAAAAAGTAAATTATCTTATTAAAATTAAAAAAAGGAGAAACAAAAAAATGAAAACCGTAACTTTGTATGCTGATTGGCAGCCTAAGCCAGATTTTAAATTAGGAGCAAAAGATATTGACGGGAAACTTACTTATTTGGGTAGCAAAGTTTGGAAGAATCCGGAAGTTAAAATAGTAGAGAAAGATGTTCCTAAAATTGGACCCACAGAGGTTTTAATTAAAGTTAAAGCCTGTGGAATATGTGGTAGTGATGTCCATATGGCTCAACCTGATGATGATGGTTATATATGGTATCCTGGACTTACTGCTTTTCCGGCGACATTAGGCCATGAATTTTCAGGAGTGGTAGTGGAAGCAGGTGAACAGGCCATTAACAAGAGAACGGGGAAGAAATTCGAAGAAGGAGAAGCAGTAACTGCAGAAGAAATGTTCTGGTGTGCTTCTTGCCGACCTTGTGCGGATGGCTATCCTAATCACTGTGAGAAATTACAAGAGATTGGTTTTAGTTGTGATGGGGCTTTTGCGGAGTATGTTAAAGTTGATTCTCGCTATATTTGGAGTCTGGAAGAACTAAAGAGAGTTTACAAGGGTGATGACTTATTCCTGGCTGGCAGTGTAGTTGAACCTACTTCAGTAGCTTATAATGCGGTAATAGAGCGAGGGGGAGGAATAAGACCCGGAGATAATGCGGTAATTTTAGGCGGAGGTCCTATCGGTCTTGCGGCAGTAGCTATCATGAAGAAAGCCGGAGCCTCCAATGTAATTCTATCTGAACCTTCTGAACCAAGAGCAAAATTAGGCAAGTTGATGGGTGCAGACCATATCATTAATCCTCTTAAAGAAAACTTTACTGAGAGAGTATTAGATATAACCGGTGGTCTGGGAGCTAAATTGTATTTGGAAGCAACCGGTTTACCCGATAAGGTCTGGGCAGATATCGAACAATCTATCTGGGAAGGTAAAATGATTAACAGCACAGTAGTAATTGTCGCCCGTTCAGATAAGAAGATTCCGGTAACCGGAGAAGTCTTCCAGGTAAGAAGGGCTTCTATTGTTGGTTCCCAGGGGCATTCCGGACACGGAACTTTCCCCCGAGTTATCAGCTCAATGGCTTCCGGGATGGATATGACTCCATTGATTACTAAAAAGATAACTTTAGATGAAGTTCCGGAAAATATAGTCTTATTGCGGACTGATAGAACAGAATGTAAAATTACCTGTGAGTTTAAATAAATTAAGAAAAGGGAGATAATAAAATGTCTGATAAAAAAAATGAAAAATGGCTAACTACCGATTATCCTCAGATAGTCTTTGAGAATAGCCAGGTAGGCAGGTTAAAAAAAGAATTATTTGATGCACCGATGAGTAAAATTGAAGGGATACTTAAAGAATACGAAGTCCCTTCCCCTTCTGAATTAGGGAAGGCAGGTAGTTATATCCAGACTACTCCCCGTATGCACGTGATAGAAAACAGGCGAAAAAATGATTTTGTCTTTGTCCCGGTAGGATGTACCGAATGTCACGGTGATTATGCCAACACCGGTCTGGATACCTTTATGGTTACCCAGATTTGTGAAGGAGTACACCGTTATATTAAAAACAGAGATGGAGTGGGTTGTAGTTTAGCCTTACCTCCCCTAAACTACGGGGGACATCCTTATCATCACTGCGGTATGGCCGGTACTATTATTATGCCCGAGGATGTAGTAAGAGAAACTATGATTAATGTAATGTACGGACTATGGAATGATGGTTTTCGCAAGCAAATGTGGGTGAATAATCACGGACAATTATGGATCTTAGAATCTGCCATACAGGAATTTTGTAAGCGTTATCAATTACCTGGTATCTATCGGGTAATTGACTGGCATCGCTCAATCAGAGAATTCTTCATTCCTATCGACAGAGAAGACAGTCTTACCACTGACTTCATCCATGCTGATGAGGCGGAGGCATCTGTTGCTCAATTACTCTTCCCTGAGATGCTAGATATGAAGTATGCGGTGGATACAGAGGGTGAATCTTTATTGCCCGGTGGTCATTTTGATACATCAGTTGACCCCTATCGTCGTCCACAATTGTGGCAGCAGGGGGAAGGCCAATCTGCCATTGAAAGATCGGCTGTTCCAGAAGGAGTGGTAGGTTATCCGACTCGGGCGAGTGCTCAAAAAGCAAAACGTCCTATCGCCGCTATTCTCAGATACTTAACTTTGGTTCATGATGAGATTATGGAGACCTATCCGGCAGGCAAATTACCACCGGTAGAAAAGATTAGTCTGCGTGACCCAAAGGAGATGGAACCATTCTTAAAAGAACCGATGAGCAAAGGTTGGAAATCTGTATATGAATTACCATATATCGGGCAAATAAATAGTCTATAGTGAATAGCTATTTGTCATTGCGAACGAGTGTAGCGAGTGTGGCAATCTCTTAAAATAGCGTATAGCGTATAGTAATTAGTTAGTTAGTTACTTGGTTACTTGGTTAAGAAAATAGAAAAAAGCCGGGAGTAGGGGGCGGATTCATCCGCCCCGGGTTAATTGACAATTTCTTTTAACGGATTCGATGAATCTAACCCCTACTTTAGTTTAGAGACAGATGTTCTCTATTTTCATAGAGTTTGCTCTTGTGGAAACGAGGAACAGGCTCGCCTGTCTATTATTGTTATTCCCACGAAAGTGGGAATCCAGAATAATATTTAAAGATAGATTCCCGTTTCCACGGGAATGACAGAAAGGGGATATATTGCCATACACCCTCACAATTACTTTAAAAGATTAATTTTAGTTATTGGAGCATAAAACAATGAAAAAAAGTATAGTAGTTTCCATTTCATCAACTAAATTTTCGGCTTTAGCCTTTAAAGAGGATTTTGAAAAGAGTATTAAGAAAGTTGCAGACTTAGGTTTTGACGGTGCAGAATTAGCGGTTAGAAATCCTAAAGATTTAAAAGTAAATGATGTTATCAACATAATAAAAGAAAATAATTTAGAGGTCCCGGCCATAGGCACCGGACAGGCGTACGGAGAAGAAGGTTTGAGTTTTTCTGATCCTGACGAAGTTATCAGGAAAATGGCAGTTAAAAGAATAAAAGACCAGATAGTATTTGCTTCCCATTTCAATGCCCAGGTAATTATCGGATTAATAAGAGGGAATATTGAGGAAGGTGTAAATAGGACAGAAGGCGAAGAATGGGCTATTAATTGCCTGAGAAAATCTACAGAATTTGCAAAAAGCTATAATGTCCGACTTACCTTGGAACCGGTAAATAGATATGAAAGTAATTTTATTAATACCCTTAGTGAGGGAATTGAATTTATTAAGCGGGTAGGCGCAACAAATTTAGGATTGTTGGCAGATACTTTTCATATGAACATCGAAGAAGTTTCAATCTACGATAGTATTATTCAAGCGAAAAATTTTATCACCCATGTCCATTTTGCCGATAGTAATCGCTGGGCCCCAGGTTGTGGCCATATCGATTTTAAAAAAGTAATAGAAACTTTAAAGAAAATAAATTACCAGGGTTATGTTTCGGCAGAAATACTCCCCTTACCCGACCCGAATAGTTGTGCCCGTCTTACCATTGAGCACTTAAATAAAATAAAATTTTAGATTAGTTTTAATAACCAATATGAAATTAGCAATTATTAGATATATTATTTTGGAGCAATATTGGAGGAGATTAATAATTAATGAATAAAAAAGATATTCTACAACTTTTTATAGAAATCTACTCTAATAAGTACAAAATTTATTATAATTCTGTAAAATCAGAGAAAGATAATTATTTTTTCCTGGTTAAGGATAATCAGAAAAAATATTTAACTGTAGTTGGTAAATCTGAAGAAGTAAAAAAATTTGAAAGCAATGCACTGGAAGAGAAAAAAATTGATGAAAATGAACTGATAATAAAGATATGTTATTTAAATCGCCATAATCTCAAACTGTTGCGTGAAATATTTCCTTTTTTCAACCCATCTTTTTGTGGTCTTAAGCCATCTTTTGGTACCGGAGATCGCTTGGGAATAGCTACCCCAGCCCATCTTCAGGCTTTCCAAGGTAAAGATATTTTTCCAGTTTTAGCTCAGCAATCAGTAAGAGAAATGGATAGAACTGAAAGAAACTGGCAGAAGGTATTAGATGATGCAATCTGGGGTTGTTTTGAGGTAGGCTATATTGGTCCTTTTGGAGCTGATGCAGATCATGTAAAAAAAATTAAAGAGTTAGAAGAAGCAGCAGATTGTGGCTTCACCATGTTTACTTTAGACCCTTCCGGTTTTATTAAAAATGATATTGGAAGATTAAAAAAACAAGAATTAGAACAACTTTATAATCAAATTCCTAATGGTAAAGAAATAGAAAATTTATATTTAAATAAGAAATTTAAAGTCGGTGAGAAAGAGTTAATATTTAATGAGAAATCATTAAGAAAAATTATACTAACTTATTCCGAAGCCCTAAACCATGTGGTGGAATGTTACGAATTTCTAAAGGATTATAAAAAGGAAAAATTTGATTTAGAAATTTCTGTAGACGAAACTCCCACTGTCACTTCTCCTTTGGCTCATCTATTTATTGTTCTGGAGCTTCAAAGAAGAGGGGTAAATTTTCAGAACTTAGCCCTTCATTTCTTAGGGGATTGGCAAAAGGGAATAGAATATATAGGAAATGTTAAGCAATTCGCCAGGGAATTTTCTTTACACGCAACTATCGCTAAAAATATCGGAGGGTACAAGCTTTCTCTTCATACCGGAAGTGATAAGTTTTCTGTTTATCCTATTTTTTCTCAAGAGACAGATGGCCTTTGCCATATAAAAACTGCCGGAACCAGCTGGTTAGAGGAAGTAAAAGTGGTTGCCATAAAAGACCCGGCTCTTTATCGAGAGATTCATCAATTTGCCCTGGAGAATTTTGCCAAAGATAGAGCATCTTATAATTTAACTACCGATCTTTCCCGTGTTCCGAATATAGATAAACTTTCTGATGAGCAATTAGTTAGCCTTTTTAATAAGCCAGATTCTCGTCAGCTTATCCATATAACTTATGGCTCTATTTTAAGGGCAAGAGATAAAGAAGGAAAATATATCTTTAAAGATAGAATTTATAAAACATTATTTAAATATGAAGAAGACCATTACCGGGAACTTTCGAATCATATTAAAAGACATTTAGAACTCTTAAAAGCATAAGCTTTGTTATTTAGTTAACTAGTTATTTGGTTAATTGGTTTTATAATAAAAAAACAAAAAAACTAATTTGGTATATTGCATCCCATATATTAGTGTAAAGCGGATAGCTTTATAAAAAATATACAATGCTCTATTTATAAATGATTCTAAATTATAATTTTTGCTTAACTTTATGATTTAAATTGTTGTTTGAAGTCTGTTTTAACTGACTAATTAAGTAGCCAATTAACTAGCTAACTTGGTATATTTGTTATTTAAAAAACTATCGAATTCGAGAATAGCAAGAAGGAGGTTATCAATGAAGGAAAATTTGAAGATGTTTAGCCTTGAAGGCAAAATAGCAGTAATTACCGGAGGAGCTGGGGTTTTGGGGACTGCTATTGCCCAAGGATTGGGAAAAGCAGGTGCTGAAATAGCCCTATGTGATATTGTAAATGCCGATAAAGTAACTCAAGAATTAAAAACAGAAGGGATACAAGCTAAAGGATATTACATAAATGTAATGGATATCGAGAAAATAAAAGTTTGTAGAGATGAAGTAATCAGAGATTTTGGTAAAGTTGATATCTTGCTTAATGCAGCTGGAGGGAATATGAAAGAGGCGACTACTTCAGAACAACTCAAATTTTTTGACCTTCCTCTTTCTGCTTTGGAGAAAGTAGTTGGACTTAATCTTTTTGGAGGAGCGATTCTTCCTTCTCAGGTTTTTGGAAAGGATATGATAAAAAATCAGGATGGTGGGTCTATTATAAATATTTCGTCTATGAACGCCTTCCGTCCGCTTACTCGGATACCGGGATATTCTGCAGCCAAGGCAGCAGTAAGCAATTTTACACAGTGGTTGGCGGTACATTTTGCCCAAGAACATAATAAAAACTTGCGAATTAATGCTATTGCACCAGGATTTTTTCTTACTGCCCAAAATCGTTTTTTACTTACTAATGAGGATGGTAGTTTGACACCCAGAGGAGAAACTATTATTACCCATACTCCTATGGGAAAGTTTGGTGATCCAGAAGATTTAATCGGAGCATGTGTCTGGCTTGCCTCTGATGCTTCAAAATTTGTAACCGGAATTATTGTTCCTATAGATGGAGGGTTTAGTGCTTTCTCGGGAGTCTAAATTAGTATATAGTATGTAGTATATAGTATATAGTGAAGAAGAAAAATGAGAAGAAGAGTTAAGAATCCAGAATACAGCAGTCAGAAGACAGAACAGAAAAATAGTATCGAGTATATAGTAAATAAATACTGTAACAATAATGAGTAATTTATAGGGGTTCGATTCATCGAACCCGACAATAAAATTACCGAATAACACGGGTCGGATAAATCCGACCCCTACATAAAAACAATAAAATATTTGAAGTTTTGAATTTTGAATTATAGTTTTACGTTTTTGACTTTAACTTTTTGGCTTAATTAGAATAAATATCATCTTATCAATTTAAACTATACGCTACCCGCTATACGCTATGCTACATACTAACAACTAAATAAGGAGGAAAGAAAAATGAAAAAACAAAATATTGGGTTAATTGGTTTAGGTCCTATGGGACAAAATTTAGTATTAAATATGGAGAGCAAAGGTTATAAAGTAGCGGTATTTAATAGAACAACTGCTAAAACCGAAAAATTTGCTAAGGGAGCAGCAAAAGGAAAAAATATATTACCCACTTTTTCATTAGAAGAATTCGTAAACTCTTTAGAATTTCCCCGGAAGATAATTCTTCTGGTGAAGGCAGGTAAGGCTGTGGATACCTTTATAGAAAAGCTTATGCCCTTATTGGATAAAGGTGACTTAATCATTGATGCTGGAAATTCTTTTTTCAAAGATACGATAAGACGTAATAAAGAGTTAAATGATTTAGGATTATTATTTATCGGTACAGGCATTTCTGGAGGGGAAGAAGGAGCTTTAAGAGGCCCTGCTATAATGCCTGGCGGCCAGAAAGAAGCATATGATCTGGTAGAAGATATATTCAAAAAGATTGCAGCTAAATCCTATGATGGTGTTCCTTGTGTATCCTATATTGGTCCCGATGGAGCAGGACATTTTGTTAAGATGGTCCATAATGGCATTGAATATGGAGATATGCAGTTGATCGGAGAATGTGTTTGGGTTTTTAAAAATGCTTTAAATATGAATTCAGAGGAGATTGCCCAGATTATGACCAGTTGGAATAGTGATAATGACGTTCTTCGTTCGTATTTAGTAGAAATAACCGGGGAAAGCATGAAAGAAAAGGATAAGAAAAGTGGAGAGTATTTAGTCGATCGAACTGCTGATATTACCAGAATGAAAGGGACAGGGACCTGGACAGTGCAAAGTGCTTTAGAACTCTTAGTTCCTATACCTACTATTACCGCTGCAGTTTTCTCTCGGGAAATGTCTCAAGATAAAGATTTGAGACTGAAAGTATCAAAAAAATTATCTATGTTTAAGGAAAAATATGTGGGAGAAAAAGAACAGTTTATTGAAATTGCCCATGATGCCCTATATCTGGCTAAAATATCTTCTTACGCCCAGGGTATGGCTTTATTACAGGCTGCTTCTAAGGAATATAAATGGGACCTTAATTTAGGAGAAATTGTTAAAGGATGGCGAAGTGGATGTATAATTAGGGCTCAGTTTTTAGATGAAATTACCAAAGCCTACGAAAAAAATGCAGAAATACCTAATCTTTTAACTGCTCCTCGATTCGCTGAAGTGGTCAAAAAAGATCTCAACAAATTAGCCAACTTTATCGAGATTGCTCATTGGGTAAAAGTGCCTGCACCAGCTATGGATAATGCTTTTGATTATATTCTTCAACTGGCCAGTCCGGTAATGATTTCTGCCCAGGTATCAGCCCTGCAACGAGATTATTTTGGCGCCCATGGTTACTTTAAACTTAAAGGGTTAGATGATCCGGAAGTAATGACTACACCAGACGGAAAAATGAGAGAGTTTCATACTGAATGGATGCTCCCCGGACGACCTGAGAAGGAATAGACTAATTAATTGGAGGCTTATT
>DMCY01000005.1 GCA_003451675.1 Candidatus Atribacteria bacterium | reverse complement strand
GTGTCCAGTCATCATATAACCCCATTCTATCTTATCAGGATTTATTCCTACTAATTCTAATACTTTTTTGATATACTGAGAATAACCATAATTTAAAAATTGTATAGTATGTCCTGGACAACGCACAGAATTTATTGTTAGTTAAATTTCAAAAGTGGACTATTTAAGAATCAAAACCGGACTAAATTACGCTCAATATTTTTAACTTTTTGTATACCTAAAAGCTCATCTTCATGTAAGAATTTTACTTCAGATAGACCGGATTCTTTATCTGGTACAATCATAAGCTGTATTCTCTTATGTGGTGGTGTACTAGTTTTCTTTTTATGCTTTAGTTCTATATTACATCTTTTTAGTATTTCAGGTTAGTCCACTTTTAAACTTTAAATCATTAAAAAACAGTCCAGTTTTGATTCTTAAATGACAACGCACAGAATTTATTTGACAATAAAATATAGATATCTTATAATCTCTATTAAAGATTATTATATAATGTAAGCACTATTATCTTATTATATATTAGAAAAGTTAATGGTGCTTATATTTAATTTTTAAGAGGAAGTATTTATTATTTGCTATTTAAATATAATAATTTTTAGCGAGGAGAGATATTTATGATACTTGATAAAAAAGTAATGCTAACTGAAGAAGGCTTAAAAAAGGTTCAAGAAGAACTTCATTATCTTAAAGCGGTAAAAAGAAAAGAGATTGCTGAAAAAATTAGAAATGCAGTAGCTTTTGGTGAAATCGCTGAGAATGCAGAATATAACTCCGCTAAAAATGAGCAATCCTTTATAGAAGGAAGAATTTTGGCTTTGGAAAAAATTATGGAAAATTATGAATTGATAGATAAAGAAGAAAATCCTGATTGTGTATCATTAGGGTCAGAAGTGTTAATTCAAGATATGAAAAGCAAAAAAGAGTGTAAATATACTATTTTGGATTATGTTGAATCTGAACCGGATTGTGGGAAGATATCCATCTCTTCTCCTATCGGAAAGGCTCTTTTAGGGAAAAAGAAAGGTGATTTAGTAGAAGTTAGAGTCCCGGCAGGGCATATTAAATACAAAATACTAGATATCAAATAGTTTATAGATTAATTTAGCAATCTAAATAGTTATTAATTGTAATAATGAACAAAGTTATTAAAAAAATTAAAATATAACGATACTTTGTTCATTATTTATTTTCTAAACCTTTTGGCAAAATAAGCTAATTGCAAATATAACTGAAATTTAAATTACCCTGAATTGGTCGTTAGTGAATAGTGAATAGTCCTTAGTCTCAAACACAATTTTTAGTATACAGCTAAAAATTTAAGACTAAAAGCGAAAAACTATAATTCAAAACTTAAAACTTTCTCTCTCAGTACTAAATTTTAAGTTCTGTTTTTACTTCTTTATCTTTTCATTTTTACTATATAGCATGCAAGATAAGAAAGATGAAAATCAATAGATAAAACAATATATTTAAATTTTAAATTTTGAGCTATGGTTTTACGTTTTGCGCTTTTCATTTTTCGTTTTATTACTATACGCTAATTAGGGTTTACGAAAAAGGAAATTCCTATGCAATTAAGATATTTGTCAGACACAAAATTATAATAATTTTTGTATTATATTATTTATTTTTTATAAAAATATCTAGCAAGAAGAGGAAAAAGAGGTGGATTGGGTGGAAATAAAGAAAAGTACAACAGAAATTATATCTAATAAATGGGAAGAAATAGAAGAATTAAAAAGAGAAGGCATTGACCCTTTTGGACATAGTTTCAACCGGACTTATAAAATAAAAGATTTAATAGAAAAAAATAAAGATTTACAGGTTGGTGAATGCGGCAAAGAAAAAGTTAGTGTAGCTGGCAGATTGATGGCTTTACGAACACACGGAAAGGCTATATTTGCTAATATTGAAGATATAAGCGGAAGAATTCAGATTTATATAAAATCAAATAAAGTCGGAGAGGATGCTTTTAAACTTTTTAGTAAAATTAGTGTTGGGGATATTCTGGGAGTCTCAGGTCTGATTTTTAGAACTAGAACTGGCGAAATTACTGTATTTGTTGAAGAATTTACTCTTCTATGTAAGTCTATACGCAGTTTACCTGAAAAATGGCACGGGCTTAAAGATGTGGAGATAAGATATAGAAAAAGATATTTAGACCTGATGGTAAATCCCTCGGTCAGAGAAATTTTTATTAAAAGAAGCAAGGTAGTGCAATCTATAAGAAATTTTTTAGAAAATAGGGGTTTTCTAGAAGTTCAAACTCCCATAATGCAGCCTATTCCCGGCGGGGCTACCGCACGACCCTTTATTACTCATCACAATACTTTACACAGGGATTTATATTTAAGGATTGCCACAGAATTATATTTGAAACGTTTAATAGTTGGAGGCTTAGAAAAAGTTTATGAGTTAGGTTGTGATTTTAGAAACGAAGGTATTTCTACTAAGCATAATCCCGAATTTACTATGCTGGAGTTATATGAAGCTTATGGCGATTACTATAGCATGATGCAAATTACCGAAGAACTGATAGTGTATGTAATGAAAGATGTTTTAGGTACTTTGGAGATTGAATATCGGGGAAATAAGATTAATTTTACTCCTCCCTGGAAAAGAATAAGCATGTATAAGGCAATAGAAGATGCAGTGGGGATTCAGGCAGATAAGATATCTCCGAAAGATTTTAATAAAGTTATAAAAAAATATAATCTGAGCATAAAAGGCAGTATAAATAGAGGTGAAATTACCAATGAGCTTTTTGAAAAGTTTGTTGAGCCTACCTTAATTCAACCAACTTTCGTTATTGACTATCCTCTTGAACTTTCTCCTTTATCAAAACAGAAAAAAGACAATCCTGAATTAGTGGAGCGTTTTGAGCTGTTTATCAGTTCAATGGAATTAGCCAATGCCTTTACCGAATTGAATGACCCGGCAGAACAAAAACGCCGGTTTGAAGAACAGGTTGCCAAAAGAAAGGCAGGAGATATGGAAAGTCATTTTATGGATGAAGATTATATTGAAGCTTTAGAATATGGTATGCCTCCTACTGGCGGTTTAGGCATAGGTATTGATAGATTAATAATGTTATTTACTAATTCTGATTCAATTAAAGAAGTTATTCTCTTCCCACAATTGAAATCAAAAGAGTAAAACAGTATATAGTATCGAGCATTGAGTATATAGTGAAGAGGAATAGTTAACTGGTTAATTGGTTACCTGGTTAGTTAGTTGTGGAATCAATTTCAAACCAGTTAACTAGCTAACCAGCTAACTAAATACTATCGACTATTCACTAACGACTGTATTATTTGGCAAATTGGTCAATTGGAGAATTGGTTAATTAAAACATATGCGATTAGATAAATTTTTAAAAGTAAGCAGATTAATAAAGAGGAGAACAGAAGGAAAAAAAGCCTGTCTGGCTAAATGTATTAGGATTAATAATCGAATTGCCAAGGCTGGAGATGAAATTAAAATTGGCGATGAAATAGAAATTAATTTTACTAAAAAAATCTTGCAAGCAAAAGTATTGGTTGTCCCCCTGAAGAATATTCCAGCAGAAAAAGCAAGTTCCTTGTATGAAATAATAAAAGAAATTAAAAAAGAAGCAAACTGAAAGTTTAACTTTATTCTTTTATAAAAAGGATTTAAGCAAATGGAAGAGAAAATAAAAGAATTATCAGAAAAAATAATAAGGTTATTGGAAGAGAAAAAGGTTCAAGAACTAAAAGAAATTATTGATGATCTCTATCCTACAGAATTTGCAGAAGTAACCGAATATCTACCATTAGAACAGATTATTGAAATATTTAAATTAATTAAAGATGATGAGAAAATTGCAGAATTGCTTTCAGAATTGAATTTAGAGTTACAAGCAAATATTATGGATGCTTTGGGCAAAGAGAAGGCTTCTGATATCTTGGAAGAAATGGATACTGATGAAGCAGCTGATTTTTTAGGGGAGATAACTCCCCAAGAATCCCGTGAATTATTAGATTTAATGCCTAAAGAAGAAGCAGAAGAGATCGAGGAACTATTGAAGTATAAAGAGGATACTGCCGGAAGCATAATGAACAACGAGTTTGTTGCTCTTCCTGAAGATCTTAACGCTGAGAAAGCAATAAACAAGATAAGAGAGCTTAGCCCGGAAGCAGAGATGATTTATTATGTTTACATTGTAGATAGAAGAGAGAAACTAATTGGAGTTATTTCTTTGCGAGATTTAATTATGTCTAATCCTAAGGCTAAAATATCAGAGTTTATGGAAGAAGATGTGGTTAGCGTTTTAGATACAGAGGACCAGGAAACAGCAGCAAGAATAATTGCTGATTATGATTTTTTAGCTATACCAGTTATTGATAGAAAGGGTACTTTATTAGGAATTATCACCGTTGATGATATTATTGATGTATTACAGGAAGAGGTTACCGAGGATATTCATAAGATGGTCGGTTCATCCGAGGTATATGAAGATAAACTTATAAAAGCAAGCCCCCTAACAAGAGCGAAGGCGCGATTTCCCTGGTTACTCGTGTGTATGGCGGGAGAAATAGTTTCTGGTTCGGTTATAAAGCTTCATTCTGATACCTTGCAAACTGTAATGGCTATGGCTTTTTTTATTCCTATAATTATGGCTATGGGTGGTAATGTAGGTGCTCAATCTTCCACCATTGCAGTTCGTGGTTTAGCCACTGGCCAGCTTAAGATAGATGAATTATGGCATAATATTTGGACTGAAACCAAGGTCGGTTCTTTAATAGGAATAGTTGTTGGAATAATTATAGCTTTAGTAGCTCTTGTTTGGCAGGACGATTATGTCTTAGGACTGGTAATTGGATTATCATTATGTTTAACAATGATAACTGCAGCCACGATTGGTACTTTATTGCCATTGATTTTTACTAAGATTAAGATTGATCCGGCAATTTCCGCTGGTCCTTTTATCACTACTATAGTAGATGTAGGTAGTTTATTAATATATTTTAGTTTAGGTACCTTTTTATTTAAAATTTTTAGTTGATAAAAATTTATATTTTAATTAATCTATTATATATAGCCATGGTTTAGATTTATTAAAAATAAATAGGGAAGGGAGAAAAATAAGATGAGTGAAATATTTGATGTATATGCGAGAGAAATTTTAGATTCCAGGGGTAATCCTACTGTTGAAGTAGAAGTAGAACTGGAAAGCGGAGCCTTTGGCATAGCCCAGGTTCCTTCAGGAGCCAGTACCGGAGTACATGAAGCTATTGAATTAAGAGATGGTGACCCAAAGAGATATTTGGGTAAAGGTGTTCTTAAAGCAGTTGAGAATGTAAATGAGATTATTGCTCCTAAAATTATAGGATATGATGCCACAGACCAATTATTGATTGATAAACTGTTAATTGAACTTGATAGTACTCCCAATAAAAGTCGCTTGGGAGCTAATGCTATTTTAGGAGTATCTTTGGCTACAGCAAAGGCAGCAGCTGATTTTTTTGGATTGCCCCTATATTGCTACATTGGAGGAGTCAATGCTAAAGAACTTCCTGTGCCTATGATGAATATATTAAATGGTGGAAAACATGCTGATAGTGGAGTGGATTTACAGGAGTTTATGATTGTTCCGGCTGGTGGAGCTAATTTTAGAGAAAGTCTTCGAATGGGAGTGGAAACTTTTCATACTTTAAAAAAAGTATTGAAAGAAAAAGGATATAATGTGGCAGTGGGAGATGAAGGCGGATTTGCTCCCAATTTAAAATCCAGTGAAGAGGCGATTCAATTAATAGTAGAAGCAATTGAAAAAGCAGGATACGAGCCAGGTAAAGATATTTTTATAGCTTTAGATCCTGCAGCTTCAGAATTATACCAGGATGGAAAATATGTATTATCTCGAGAGGGGACGGTCAGAACTTCTGATGAGATGATAAATTATTATGCTTCCTTGGTAGATAAATACCCTATTATTTCTATAGAAGATGGTCTTGCAGAAGATGATTGGGAAGGGTGGCAAAAACTTACTCAGAAAATAGGTCATAGAATACAAATCGTAGGAGACGACCTTTATGTTACTGATAAAAAGAGACTTAGTCGAGGAATTGAACTAAAAGCTTCCAATTCAATTTTAATAAAATTAAACCAGATTGGAACTCTGACCGAGACTTTAGATACTATTGAAACAGCAAAAAGAGCGGGCTTTACCGCAGTTATTTCTCATCGTTCCGGAGAAACGGAAGATACTACTATTGCGGATTTAGCGGTTGCAACTAATATTGGGCAGATTAAAACTGGTTCTCTTTGTAGAACAGACCGAATTGCCAAATACAACCAATTACTGCGTATTGAGGAACAATTAGGGGAGTCGTCAATTTACCGTGGAAAGGCAGTATTTAATATAAAATAAAATGATATCAATTAGGTCAATATTTCATTCGAAAATAATTTGGGCTATAATTTTACTTTTAATATTTTACGTAGTTTTTTTATTTTCAGATAAATATGCCAGAACATTGCAATTAAAAGAAGATATTAAAAGATTAGAATCAGAGATAGAAGAATTAAAAATGAAAAATAATAATTTATCAGAAGAGGTGGAATCATTAAAATCTGATAAATCTGTAGAAAAAATTGCCCGAGAGGAATTGGGTCTTACTAAACCCGATGAGATATTGATTAAAGGTATTGAAAAGTAAAAAACGTATCTCGTATTTAGTTAGCTAGTTAATTGGTTACCTGGTTAATTGGTTAAGAAAATAAAATAAAGAAGCCAGGAGATAAGATAGTATCGAGTAAAAACAGTATAGAGTCAAGGAAGGAGAAGAAAAGCAAAAGGTGTAAGATGCAAGTTTAGAAAATAAGAATTTGAAGCAAAATACGTATCTTGTAAAGCAAGAAGTAGGAGTTCGATTTATCAGACCCATTTCAGGGTGGATAAATCTGTCCTTTACAAATATAGCAAATCTTTTATACTTTCTTAATTGCTACTTATCTTTATCTTAATTGGTAAATTGGAAAATTGGTGAATTGGAGAATCGATTAATCGGTAGATTGGTAGATTTTAAAGTTTTGAATTTTGAATTATGGTTTTTCGTTTTAAGCTTTTAATTTAATAAAATATGACCAACGAAATAATTTTAACTTTCAACTACCTGAATATTTACAATTTATCATCATAACTATATAATTACTATTGACGATTTAAAAGATTTATCATATAATGGATTGCAGTCTGCCGGAGTGGCGGAATAGGTAGACGCACAGGACTTAAAATCCTGCGAGCTGTAAGGTTCGTGCCGGTTCGATTCCGGCCTCCGGCACTTATAAATTGGCTTAACTAAAAAACAGTGTCAAGATTATTTGACAAAATTAAATCAAATATTTTACAAATATCAAAATACGGCGCGGGGTGGAGCAGTCAGGTAGCTCGTCAGGCTCATAACCTGAAGGTCGGTGGTTCGAATCCGCCCCCCGCAACCAATTTTTAAAACCTCTTATTCAAAATGATAGGGGTTTTTTAGTAATATAATATCTCCTGATTTGTTAGTTAGTTATCTAGTTAGCTGGTTAATTAATTAATAAATTAGTAGTGTTAAACTATCTAACCAATTTTGTATTGTGTGTATAGCATGTAGCAAAAAAAGAGGCAGGATAAAAATCTCGACTGTTAACTGCCCACTCTACGCGAAATAGGTTTTGAGCTTTGAATTATGGTTTTTCGCTTTTCGCTTTAAGTTTTTAGCTGTATAATGACAACAGAAAATTGTATTAAAAACTAACGACTAACAACTATTAACTAACGACTGACTTTAGGCGGTGTAGCTCAGATGGCTAGAGCATGCGGTTCATACCCGCAGTGTCCTGAGTTCGAATCTCAGCACCGCCACCAAGAATATTTATTAAAAGTTAAAGGCCTTTCTAAATAGAAAGGCCTTTAACTGCAAAAGGACAAAAAATGTTAGAAGAGAAGATTCTGCAAACTATAAAAAAGTTTGATATGCTCTCTTTCAATGACAGAGTCCTGATAGGGATATCAGGAGGTCCTGACTCGGTAACCCTTCTAAATGCTTTACTATCTTTTAAAAAAAGATATAACCTATCGGTTATTATTGCCCACTTTGATCATATGCTTAGAGGAAAAGAATCAGATGAAGATGTAAATTTTGTTAAAAATTTAGCCCAAGAGTTATGTTTGCCTTGCGAAGTTAAAAGCTGTAACTTAACAGAAATTGCGCGGAAAGAGCATTTAACTCTGGAAGAAGCTGCTCGTAAGTATAGATATAAATTTTATTCAGAAACTGCCAGGAAATTTAAAACAAACAAGATTGCTCTGGGCCATAACGCTGATGATCAGGTAGAAACTGTTTTGATGAGATTTTTAAGAGGAAGTGGATTAGAGGGTTTGATGGGAATTCCTCCGGTGCGAGGCAAAATAATCAGACCTTTAATAGAGTGTAGCAGAGAAGAGATTGAAGAATACTGTAAAGAAAATAAAATAGAGTATAGGATAGATTCGAGCAATAGAGAAGTTGTATATTTTAGAAATAAAATTAGATTAGAGCTTTTACCTTTGCTTTCCAAAGGTTATAATAAAAATATAAAAGATATCACTCTGCGCCTGCGAAATATAGTCAGTGAAGTTTCGGCATATCTAAACCAAGAAACAGAATTGCTTTTTAAAGAAGTTGCAAGACGAGAAAATTCCGAGACAGTAATTATTGATTTAGAAAAATTTTCCTCTCTCCCCCTGGCTTTAAAGAGGAGAATAATTAGAAAATCTATTGAAGTTGTAAAGGGAAACCTTTATTCTATAAGTTTTAGACATAATAATGAAATATTAAAACTTACTGAGTACCAACTGGGTGAAAAAGAAATTTATCTTCCAGATAATTTAATGGCCAAGAAGATTTATAACAAAATAATGTTTTACAAAAAGAGAATTTCCAAAAATCAAACAGAGAAGATACCTATCTCCTGGGAATACGATATATTAATTCCAGGGAAAACAGAGATTAAATCTTTAGGTATAAAGGTTGAAATAAAAAAATTAGATTCTGCAGACATAAAATCTTCTTTATACTTTACTAGAAAAAAATCTAAAGGGGAATTTCTGGAATTTATTGATTATAATAAAGTTAAACCCCCTCTCAAATTAAGAAATAGACGGAGCGGAGATAAATTTTATCCCTTAAAGATGAAGGGCTTAAAAAAAGTTAAAGAATTTTTTATTGATAATAAAATTCCTAAAAGTCATCGAGATTTAATTCCTATTTTGGTTGATAATGAAGATCAAATAATTTGGATTATGGGAATGAGACTAGATGACCGGGTAAAAATTAACTCTGATACTAAAAAAGTGCTCTGCATAAAGATAAAAAATAATTTTTTGCAGGAATATTTTTAATTTTTAACAAGGAAGGAGAAAAAATGCTGAAAAATAACGAAATTGATGAAATTTTAATCACAGAAGAAGAAATTAAGGAAAAAGTTACCGAATTAGGTAAAAAGATAACCCTGGACTATCAAGGTAAAGACCTGGTTTTTATAGGTGTGTTAAGGGGAGCCGTAATATTTATGGCAGATTTAGCTCGGGCAATTTCAATTCCTATGATATTTGATTTTATAGCCATTTCCAGTTATGGTGCAGCCACAGAGTCTTCGGGAGTAGTAAGGATATTAAAAGACTTAGATGAGGCTATTGAAGGCAAAGATGTTTTAATAATTGAAGATATAGTAGATACCGGATTGACTTTGGATTATCTGCTTCGGATATTAAAATCACGCAAACCTGCCAGCTTAAAAGTTTGTGCACTTTTAAGTAAAAATGCCAGAAGGAAAGTTAAGCTTAAAGTTGATTATTTAGGATTTGATATTCCTAATAAATTTGTAGTAGGCTATGGTTTGGATTACGCAGGAAAATTTAGAAATATACCTTTTGTTTTTACCCTTAATCCCAAAATATACAAGGGAGAGTTGAAATAAAATCGTATCTCGTATCTAGTACCTAGTATATCGTGAAGAAAATAAGGATTCAGGAGAGGAGATGCGATACATCGTGTCCGAAGTATAACAAGTGTCCTCCGTTTTCACGAGGGTAGGCTTCCGCCTGCCTAATATTTTTAAGTCGTTAATTAGCACAAGAAGATACAGTATGCCGTGTCTCTATGTTAACCCAGTATTGATTTCTTAACTAGCAACCAACTAACCAACTAACTAGCTAAGTAAATACGAGATACGATTCACGAGATACGAGATACGATTTGTGTTTGTTTTTATATAGGAAATATGCTAAAATTAATTTGCAATAAAGTTATTAATATTTTTTAATAGCTGCTAGAAATTTTAAAAAAAAGGAGAAATTTTTCTTGGATAA
>DMCY01000115.1 GCA_003451675.1 Candidatus Atribacteria bacterium | reverse complement strand
TGCTCTTTTTTAAGTAACTTTTGATATCGACCTCTCAATTCGCTGGTTATGTCCTTTTTCTGCCCCATAGTCAACATTCCCTTCTACCGCCTCTATATTCGAAAGATAATTTTCTAGCTTTCAATATAGAGGAGATTAGGTTATAATTAAAATAATTTGGAGTACTTTTTTATATGAGGCATCGATACTATTTGGAGTACTTTTTGATGAGGCAATTCGAAGAATTGACTTTATTGTATTAAAATGATATTTTAAAATTGAAAAAAGAATATTTGATAAGTAGATCAGGTAATCGCGGAAGAAATGCTATTTCTTTCGAGGAAAGTCCGAGCTCCACAGGGCAGAGTGCTGGGTAACCCCCAGTGAGGGTAACCTTAAGGAAAGTGCTGCAGAAAATACACAGCCAAGCACTCAAATTGAGTGCTTGGTAAAGGTGAAAAGGCAGGGTAAGAGCCTACCAGTTGTTAGGTGACTAACAAGCTTAGTAAACCCCGCTCGGAGCAAGACCAAATAGGAAGAGCTGTGGTGGCCCGCTGAATCTTCGGGTAGGTCGCTAGAGGTGTAAGGTAACTTACATCCCAGATAGATGATTACCACCCTTATAATTAATTCGTTAGTTAGTTGCTTGGTTAGCTGGTTAATTGGTTAATAAATTATTAGTATTTAACTAGTTAACCAGATAACCAAGTAACAAATTTACATTTCGTATTTTAAACTAACGACTATTTACTATTCACTAACGACTAATTAATAAGGGGACAGAACTCGGCTTATACGATCTACTTATCAAAATAAATAGGTAAAAAGACATACGATAAAACATTTTATTGTATGTCTTTTTTTATTTTATCCTCAAAAATGCTCTCTTTAAGAACGAATATTTAAGTCCGCCCTTTTATTTTCCCCAAAAATACGCCGAGAAATAGTGTATCTATTATAGAAAAACGCTAAATATGTGGTATTTTCTAATTTTTTTAAAAAAATCAAATTATTTTCAAAAAAAAAGAGGGTTTTTTGAAAAAATGTAGTATACTGTATGTAGTGGAGTAGAGTGGAGTGAAGTGGAGGATATAATATAAAGGAGATTTTATGTTTTTAGGACAGTATGAGCACACTATCGATGAAAAGGGAAGATTGATTGTACCGGCAAAATACCGTGAATCTTTGGGTGAGAAATTTATTATTACTTTCGGTCTTGATACTTGTCTTTTTGTATATCCTCTGGAAGAATGGAAAACTCTATCTGAGAAAATGAAGCTGCTCCCTTTGGGACAGAGAGATGCCCGGGCATTTAAGAGAATACTATTTTCGCGGGCCACTGATTGCACCATAGACAATCAAGGCAGAGTCATTATTATGAAATACTTGAGAGATTACGCTCAGATTAATAAAGAAATTATGGTTATTGGGGTTTTAGATAGGATAGAGATCTGGAGTAAAGATGTATGGCAAAAATACTTTGAAGGGGTTGAAAGTTCATACGAAGATATTGCCGAAAGAATATATGAACAAGAAGGGTAATCTATGGCAAATTTCTTTCACATTCCTGTGTTAACAAAAGAGATCTTAAATTATTTGAACTTAAAGAAAGGAGGTGTTTATATCGATTGCACTTTAGGAGGTGGAGGGCACTCCGAAGCTATTTTGGAGAACATTTATCCCCATGGTTTGTTGATCGGCATCGACCAGGATATAGAGGCAATTGAAACAGCGAAAGAAGAACTAAAAAGTTATACCGATAATATAAAATTAGTTAAAGGTAATTTCAAAAATTTAGAGGGAATTCTAACAGATTTAAAGATTAAAACAGTTTCGGGGATAATCTTTGATTTAGGAGTGTCCTTTCACCAGCTAAAAGAGAAAGAGCGAGGATTTAGTTTTAAAGAAGACAGCCATTTAGATATGCGGATGGATCTAACTCAAGAATTTAACGCTGATACTTTGATAAATAGTTATTCCGAAAAAGATTTAGCTGAAATATTTGAAAAATATGGAGAAGAACGGTTTTCTAAGAGAATCGCCCGCCTAATTATAACCGAGCGAAAAAAGAAAGCCATTACTACCACCAAGCAGTTATCTGATTTAGTAATAAGGTCTCTTCCCAGGACTAAAAAGAGGCATACCTGGAGGATTCATCCGGCAACCAGGATATTTCAGGCTATCAGGATTGAAGTAAACCAGGAGCTTAAGGCCTTAGAAAAGGGACTGAATCAGGCAATTAGAGTTTTAGAGAATAAGGGAAGGATGTGTGTTATTTCTTATCATTCACTGGAGGATAGAATAGTTAAACACCTATTCAAAGAAATAGAGAGAGAAGGGAAAGACCAAGGGGATTACGGATTGAAAATTATAACTAAAAAACCAATTAGACCTTCTTCGGAGGAAATAAGGGAAAATCCTAAGGCAAGAAGCGCTAAATTGAGAGTGGCAGAGAAAATAATAAGAGTAAAGGGGCGATAAAACATGAGAGGGAACAGTGCAATATCTGTTGTTAATTACGAAAATAAGAATGCCTTAATTGTTTTGGGGTCATTTTTATTATTAGTAATTTTTGTTACTTCTGTAGTAATTTTTTATATTTCTAATAATATTATATTAACTGAACTAGGATATAAATTAATAAAGTTAGAAAATGATAAAATAGCCTTAGAGGAAGAGAATAAAAGACTTGAGCTTAGCGCAGAGACTCTTTCTGCTTTAGATAGAATTGAAAAAATTGCTTCTAATCATTTAGGAATGATTAGGCCAAAGGAAGTAAAGTTTATTGCTTTAAACCCCGTTGCTAAGATTAATTCCGGAAATGATATCGGGGCAATCAGTAACAATTACGAAAATGAAAATAATTTTTGGGCTAGTTTTGACCTAAGTAAAATAAATGACTTGATTTTAGGGGTATTAAAATAATATACTTGTAGCAATATAGATTAAAGAGGGCGGAAATAGTTGTTGCTTTCAAAAGAGAAAAAAGAACGTATTATTTTTTTACTTATAGTATTTATAATTCTTTATTTTTCATTAATTTATAGGTTATATAACATTCAGGTCATTCAAAGTGATAAATATAAAGAAATTGCCCAACAAGAACACCTCACTTCTTTTTCTATTGAAGGAGAAAGAGGTAATATTTATGATAGAAATTATAAAAAAATAGCCGTGAATGTTAATGTTCAATCTTTATTTGCTATTCCCCCCAAAGTTGAAAATCCTCAAGAAACTGCTCAAAAAATATCTTCAATTTTAAATTTAAAAGCCAAAGATATACTGGAGAAATTAAATCAGAAAAAATCTTTTGTGTGGATAAAAAGGAAATTAAACGAAACAGAAGTTGTGGAGATTAAAAAATTAAACTTAGAGGGATTAAACTTTTTAGATGAGAGTAAAAGATATTACCCCAAGAACAGCTTAGCTTCTAATTTAATGGGATTTGTGGGGATAGACAATCAAGGATTGGAAGGTTTGGAATCATTCTTTGATAAAGAATTAGAGGGTTTGCCCGGCTTAGTAATTTTGGAAAGGGATGCTTCGGGAAACAAAGTGCCTTTAAGTATTAAGGGATCAACTGCTCACAAAGATGGGCATTCAATTGTATTAACCATTGATGAAGTTATTCAATATATTACCGAAGAAGCTTTGGATAAAGCTTTTCAAAAATCCAAGGCTAAAACAGGAATTGCCATTGTAGTAGAGCCCAAAACCGGGGAAATTTTAGCAATGGCAGTAAAACCTTCTTATGACCCCAATTTTTTTAATCAATATCCTCGTGATCTTTGGAGGAATAGAGCAGTAACTGATGCTTATGAGCCGGGTTCGACCTTTAAGGTTATTACTATATCGACAGCTTTAGAAGAAAGAGTAGTAAAATTAGATGACCAATTTAATTGTATAGGGTGGACAAAATACAATGGGACTATTTTTCACGATATACACCAACATGGTTCTCAAAATCTTACCGATATTGTAAAGAACTCTTGTAATGTAGGAGTAATTCAAACCGGAACGAGATTAGATGAAAAAGTTTTTGAAAAATCTATTAGAAGGTTCGGATTTGGGGCGCTAACTGAAATAAATTTACCCGGTGAAGTAAATGGCTTAGTAAGAAGCACAAAAGATTGGTCAAAAATATCCCTGGCTTCCCTATCTATAGGTCAAGAAATTTCTGTGACTCCAATTCAATTAATCATGGCTATATCGGCTATAGCTAATAGAGGGACTTTGATGAAGCCGATGATAGTGAAGGAAATAATAGATTCTGAGCAAAATAAAATTAAAATATTTAAACCAAAGCCGGTAAGACAGGTAGTATCGGTTGATACTGCTTTAACCATGACTAAAATATTAGAACAAGTAGTGAATGACGGAACTGGAAAAAGAGGTCAACTTGTCGGATACCAGGCAGCAGGAAAAACCGGGACTGCTCAAAAATTTGATTTTTCTGCCGGTAAATATTCTAAAGATAAGTATAGCTCCTTATTTGTGGGTTTTGTTCCTGCAGAGAATCCTAAGATATCCATTTTAGTTTTGATAGATGAACCTAAGGGGAGTTATTACGGCGGAACAGTAGCTGCCCCGGTTTTTCAGGAGATTGCTTCCAAGGTTCTTCCTTATTTATCGGTACCAACAAAATAAGTATCTCGTATCTCGTGAATCGTATCTCGTTTAAGGACGGTTAGTTAGTTAATTAGTTACCTGGTTTACTAGTTAAGAGAAAAAGACAGAAATTAGTAGTCCGAATAAATTAGTATCGAGTATTGTGTATTGCATAAAGAAATAAGCATATAGTATTTAGAATATTGCAAAATACAGTAATGAGTAATGTGTAAATAAAAGAAATTAATCTGATAAAATTATACTAAAATAAGCTCGTGTCGAGTATAATAGTATATAGAAAAAATAAAAGAGGAGAAGTGTATTATTTATTGCTTAACCGACAAACTGGATAAATAATGAACCAACTAACTATCTAACTAACTCAATTGGTTAATTGGAGAATCGGTAAATTGGCTAATTGGTGAATTAATACCGAGGTATTTTTTATGAAGTTGAGTGAATTAATAACAAATTTAGACACTAAAGAAATTATTGGTGATTTAAATTTAAACATCAAAGGAATTTATCACAACTCTCGGGAAATAAAGAGAGGTTTTTTATTTGTATGTATAAAAGGTTTTACTTCTGATGGGCATAATTTTATCGATGAAGCCGTTAAAAGGGGAGCTGTTGCTTTGGTGGTGGAAGAGGAAATTTCTCCCAGGTCAGGCATTACCATAATTAAGGTAGATGATAGCCGTAAAGCCCTAGCAATTTTAGCTAATCAGTTTTATGGTTTTCCTTCTCGAAAATTAAAATTAATTGGAATAACCGGAACAAACGGTAAAACTACCATTACTTATATGTTGAGAGCTATTTTTCAGGAAGCAGGTTTTAAAACAGGACTTCTGGGCACTGCCCAAAATATAATCGGTGATAATATTAACTCCTCTCAGATGACTACTATGGAATCGATAGATTTACAAAAAACCCTCAAGGAAATGGTTGACCAAAAGAATGATTATGCAGTGATGGAAGTGTCTTCCCATGCCTTGCAATTATCCCGCGTAGAAGGATGCGATTTTGATGCAGCTATCTTTACTAATATCAGCAAGGAGCATTTCGAAATCCATAAAAACTTTTCTAATTATTTAAAGGCGAAGAAAAAATTATTTTTAAGTTTAAATAAAAGTAAGAAAAAAGATTATGAAAAATTTGCGGTAATTAATATTGATGAAGAGCACAGTAAAGATTTTATAGATTGTAATAAGGTTAATTTGATTACTTATGGAATAAAGAAAGAAGCTGATATTAGAGCCAGGAAAATAAAAATGAATCTCAAAGATTCATCCTTTCTGGTAGAAACACCTCTGGGCGGGGCTAGAATATATTTAAATTTTAGTGGAATATACAACATATATAATGCTTTGGCAGCTATAGCAACAGCTATTACTCAGGACATCCCTCTTAACATAATTTCCCGAGCTTTTAGCAAATTTTATGGAGCTCCGGGAAGATATAAGTTGCTTGAATATGGTCAGAATTATACTATTATTATAGATTTTGCCCACAATTATCATGGATTAAGGAATATACTGCAGAATTTACGTAATTTTACCTCCCATAATATAATTACTGTATTTGGACATGGAGGAGAGAAATTTAATAAGGTAAGGGTTACCATAGGAAAAGTTATAGGAACATATAGTGATTACGTAGTAATAACTGCGGATAATCCTAAAAGTGAAGACCCTTTGAGAATTGCCCAGGAAATTAAGAAAGGGGTTAAAAAGACAGATAAAGATTATATTATAATTACTGATCGGGTAAAGGCTATTAAACATGCTTTGGTAAAAGCCGAAGAAGGGGATATAGTGTTGATAGCTGGAAAAGGGCCCGAAAATAAACAGATTTATCATAAAAGAGTTATCCATCATAATGATGAAGAAGTAGTGAAAAATATTTTAACAGGGAGATAGAGGATTGAAAAACTGTAAAATTAGGGAATTGATAAAAGCTGTCTCGGGAAAGATAATTCAGGGAGACCAGAATTGCTTAATAAAAAGGATTTCCATAGATAGCCGAACTTTAATTCCCGGCGATTTGTTTTTTGCTATAATCGGACCCAATTTCGATGGACATGATTTTATTATTGAAGCTTTTAAAAAAGGTGCAGTTGGGGCAGTAGTCAGTAAAGGCGCGAGCACTTTACTACAAAATGAGCAAATAGATAAAAATAAAATTATCATAGTAGAAGTAAAAGATACTCTTTCTGCCCTGCAGGATTGGTCCAAACACTATAAGGATAAATTTAACACTTTTAATATCTGCGTAACCGGTAGTAATGGAAAAACCACTACCAAAGAAATTATTGCTCATATCTTATCTCAGGAATTCCCCCTTTTAAAAACCTCTGGAAATTATAATAATGAAATTGGAATTCCTCTTACTCTGCTGCAGCTAAACAAATCACATAAGCTGTTGGTGACGGAGATGGGAATGAGAGGTTTGGGTGAAATAAAAACTCTTACCAATTTTATTACTCCTGACTTAGCAGTGCTTACTAATATTGGAGAGGCGCATATCGGTTTGTTAGGTTCAAAGGATAATATTTTTAAGGCTAAGTCGGAATTATTACAATCATTAGACAAAAACGGTATAGCCATAATAAACAGAGACGACCTCTATTTTTTAAAAACTTTGGAAATTGTTAAAAATAAGAGGGTATATACTTTTGGAATTGAAAATAAGAGCGATATTATGGCTGACAATATCAGAATAGTCAGCGATAAAGGAATGAGATTTACCCTTGTGGTACAAAATGGTATAAGTAAAGAAATATATTTCCCCTTATTGGGAAGGTACAATATCTATAACGCTCTTGCCGCCGCTGCGGCCGCTTTTGCCCTGGGAATAGAATTGGATTTAATTGAAAGAGGCTTATCTTCTTTTAAACAGTTAGATTTGCATATGCAATTGAGCAATTTTTACAAGGGTATTAAAATATTGAATGATTCCTATAATGCGAGTCCATTATCAGTAAAAAGTGCTTTAGAGACTTTAGTAGAAGTTGCGCAAAACAGCAGAAAGATAGCTATCTTAGGAGATATGCTGGAATTAGGAGAAAAGACCGATTTTTACCACCGGGAAATAGGGAAAAAAGTAGCAAAATTATCTATTGATATACTGATAACTGTGGGTCAGAAGGGAAAGGTAATTGCTCAATCTTCTAAAGAAGAGGGGATGGCAGAAGAAAGAGTTTTTTCTTTTGAGAAAAACGAGAGGATAAATTTAGCCAAAAAGCTGTTAAATCTAACTAAACCGGGAGATTTTATCCTATTAAAAGGTTCTCGAGAAATGAAAATGGAAGAGATTTTAGAATTTTGGCGAAGAGAATACCAAAAAAATAATTCCATCTAAGGAGGAAAGAATGACCTATTGGCCATTAATATTTTTAATTTCGTTTTTAATGCCGGTTATTACTTTACCGTATTTTATAAATTATCTGAAAAAACATAATATGGGACAAAGAATTCGTCAGGAAGGACCGGATCTCCATCAACATAAAATGGGAACACCTACTATGGGTGGAGTAATAGTTATCCTTACTTTGATAATAATAGTTTTACTCCTTGTCCCTTATAATAAATATGTTTTGTGGTCATTAATTATTACTGTCGGCTTCGGACTTATCGGCTTGGTTGATGATTTGATAAAATATCTTAAAAAAAGGTCATTGGGTCTTCTTACTATGCAAAAGTTGTTTCTCCAAATTGCTTTTGCTCTAATAGCGACCTATTGTGTTCAACAAAATACTGATTTAGGTACAGAAATCTATATTCCTTTTTTGAAAAGTAGTATAGAATTAGGAATTATGTTTGTGCCTTTTGTGGCCCTGGTAATGGTTAGTTCGGTTAACGCAGTGAATTTAACTGATGGCCTGGATGGGCTGGCAGCCGGCTTGATAATCATTTCTATGTTTAGTTTGGCTTTAATTGCCTACATGCAAAATATAGAGTCAATAGGAATTTTTTCACTAATAGTTGCCTTTACTTCTCTCGCTTTTTTGGTCTATAATTTCTTTCCGGCTCAAATATTTTTAGGAGATGTTGGTTCTTTGGCTTTAGGCGGCGCACTTGCCTCAGTGGCAATATTTACCAGGACAGAATTATTTTTACTGATAATAGGCGGGGTATTTGTGATTGAAACCTTATCAGTAATTCTCCAGGTTGTTTCAGTAAAATTAAGAGGTAAAATAATCTTTAAGATGAGTCCCATTCACCATCATTTTGAACTCTGTGGCTGGAAAGAACCTAAAATTATTATTAGATTTTGGATAGCAGGAATAATACTAGCTATTATTGGAATAGCCGGTATT
>DMCY01000114.1 GCA_003451675.1 Candidatus Atribacteria bacterium | reverse complement strand
ATACTATTTGGAGTACTTTTTTGATGAGGCAATTCGAAATATTGCTAAAATAATAGTTTTATGTTATAATTATTGTTGTTTAAGTAAAAAGGTTGTTCTCCTCAAAAGAGTGGTATTCAAGACCACTCTTTTGTTATATATTAAGCAATTATTTCAATTGAAACATTTTAATAGGAAGGAGGATAAAGTATATTGTCCATGAATATAGATTTAGCAAAAATATTAGATGAAATAGAAAAAGAAAAAGGAATATCTAAGGATATATTAATAGAGGCGATTGAATCAGCAATAGCTTCAGCATATAAAAAAAATTATGAAAGCAATATAGAAAATATAAAAATAGATATTTCTAAAGACAGTGGAGAGATTAAAGTATTCACCAAGAAAAGTATTGTACAAAAAGTTTCAGACCCTTTAAAAGAAATTAATATAGATGATTTGCCAATATCAGATAAGAAAAAATATATTATTGGAGATACTATTCTAATAGAAACTACGCCTAAAGAATTTGGAAGAATAGCTGCTCAAACAGCAAAACAAGTAATAGTCCAAAAGATTAGAGAAGCTGAAAGAAATGTAATTTATGAAAAATATATTGATAAAGAGAGAGATATTGTTACCGGAGTTGTGCAGAGAATAGAGCATAGAAACATCATTATAGATTTAGGAAGAACGGAAGCCATGCTTTTACCTAACGAACAAATTAGAAATGAAGAATATTACAAGGGAAAAAGAATTAAAATTTATATCCTTGAGGTAACAAAAACATCTAAAGGGCCCAAGATACTTGCATCCAGAACCCATCCTGAATTATTAAAACGTTTATTTGAATTGGAAATCCCTGAGATTCATGAGGGACTGGTTGAGATTAAAAATATTGCTCGTGAAGCAGGTAAGCGATCAAAAGTTGCAGTTTATTCTAAGGATGAAAGGGTAGACCCGATAGGGGCATGTATAGGTGATAGGGGTTCACGAATAAAACTAATTATGCAGGAATTAAAAGATGAAAAAATTGATGTTATAAAATGGAGTGATGATGAAAAAACATTGATTTCTAATTCTTTAAGTCCGGCCAAAGTTTTACTGGTAAATCTTTTTGAAAACGAAAAGACTGCTACGGTAATCGTACCAGACCAGCAGCTTTCTTTAGCAATTGGAAAAGAAGGACAAAATGCAAGGCTTGCTGCAAAATTAACCGGATGGAAAGTAGATATAAAAAGTGAATCAGAGCATAAAGAGGAGAATGATCCGGATTCAAAAAATGATTTTGAGAAAAAATAGTATTAATCTTAAAAAGGTATTTGTATTGGTTACCTGGTTAACTGGTTAAGAAAATAGAAGAAAGAATAAAAAATGATAAAAAATCTAAAGATACCCGTAAGAACTTGTATTGGTTGTAAATGTAAAAAACCAAAAAAAGAGATGATTAGAATAATAAGGACACCTGATGGAAAAATTGAAATTGATAAGACAGGTAAAAAATCAGGAAGAGGGGCCTATCTTTGTGGTAATATTAAATGTTTGGATATTGCCTTTAAGGAAAATAGTTTAAATAAATCTTTGAAGCAAGATATTCCGATGCAAACGCTTGATGAATTAAGAAAGGCTTTTTTAAAAAATATAGGCAAAAATACAAAATAAATTAGTTATCTAGTTAATTGGTTACTTGGTTAGTTGGTTAAGGAACAAAAAAATCAAGAAAGAGTCAGAATAAAAATACAGAAATGTTATTGCGACTAATTTAATGGGTCAATTGGCTAATTGGCTAATTGGTAAATCGATTAATGGTTAATTGAAGAATTAACTAACTGGTTAACTAAATCCAATCGGTCAATCGACTAATCGGTAAATTGGTAATATAACTTATTGTGGAGGCGATATACAATGAAAAAGAGAGTGTATGAATTAGCTGAAGACTTAAAAATGCCAGCTAAAGAACTGATAGGATTTTTAAATAAAGAAGGAATTAAAGTTAAAAATCATATGAGTACTTTAGATAATGATACTATTGAATTAATTAAGGAAATTATTGATGCTGAAAAGGAAAAAAAGGCAAAAGATAAGAAGAAACAACTTAAAGTGATAGAAATTAATAAACTTCCGAATTTAAAAGAACTTTCTTCACAACTAAAAATTTCTTTATCAGAGATTATACAAAAAATTATAAAATTTGGAACAATAAGTTCGATTGACAAAGAAGTTCCTATAAATATTTTAAAAATAATTTCTAAGGAATACGGGTATAAGATAAAATTCTCTGATAAATTAAAAATTAAAGCTGACCTTCAAAAAAAGGATAATAGCATAAAATTAATTGTAAAGCCTCCTGTTATTACCGTAATAGGACATGTTGATCATGGTAAAACTACTCTTCTTGATACTATTCGAAAGACAGATGTCACCAAAGGAGAAGTGGGTGGAATTACGCAACGAATTGGAGCATATCAAATTAATATAGATAATGAAAAAATTGTGTTCATTGATACTCCGGGACATGAAGCTTTCACCACAATGAGGGCCCGAGGAGTAAAAGCTACAGACATTGCAGTTTTAGTTGTGGCAGCAGATGATGGAGTGATGCCTCAAACCATTGAAGCAATTAACCATGCAAAAGCAGCAAAGGTTCCTATTATTGTAGCAATAAATAAGATCGACAAAGCTAATGCTAATGTAGAAAAAGTAAAGAAAGAATTAACAAAATACGACTTAGTTTCTGAAGAATGGGGAGGAGAAACTCTAATGGTGGAAGTTTCTGCCCTTCAAAACAAAGGTATTGAAAAATTATTGGAAACTATTTCATTGCAAGCAGAGATGTTAGATTTAAAGGCAAATCCTTATATTCCGGCAAAAGGTTTAATAATAGAAACGAAATTAGACAAGAAAAGAGGAATTATTGCATCAGTATTGATTCAAGAGGGGTCACTAAAAATTGGCGATTATTTCATTGCAGGATTATCCTATGGTAAAATCAAAAGCCTTGTCGATGATAAGGGGGAAAGCATTAAAAAAGTAGGCCCTTCGACTCCGGTTGAGATCATAGGTTTTGATAAAATGCCCCAGGCAGGTGATTACTTCCAAATAGTACCCGATGATAAGCTCGCAAAAATTATAATTAGCGAAAGGGAGAATGAGGAAAGAAGTAAAATCACAGAAAAATCATCAATCTCTTTGGATAATTTATTCTTAGAGATGAAAGAAGGAAAGATAGATAAACTAAATATAATTTTAAAGACGGATACGCAAGGTTCCTTAGATGCTTTGCAAGAGGCTATAAAAAAGGTGAAAAATGAAAATGAAGAAGTAAAAACTGATATAATACATGCAGGCGTCGGGAACATTACTGAAACGGATGTTATGTTAGCTTCTGCATCCAAAGCAATAATAATTGGTTTTAATATTCGCCCTGATACAAATATCCAAAAAATAGCTAAATCCGAGAAGGTAGACATCAGATTATACAAAATTATATATGATCTAATAGATGAAATTAAGTCCGCTTTAAAAGGTTATTTAAAACCAAAAATCGAAGAATATATCTGCGGACAAGCAGAAGTTAGAGAAATATTTAAAATACCTAAGATTGGTACTATTGCAGGAAGTTATGTATTAAATGGTAAAATATCAAAAAATGATAATATACGAGTGATAAGAGACGGTAAATTAATATATGAAGGTAAAGTCTCTTCACTAAAAAGATTTAAAGAAGATGTAAAAGAAGTTAATGCTAGTTTTGAATGCGGAATTGGTATAGAAAAATTTAATGATATTAAATTGAAAGACATACTTGAATTTTATACTTTTAGAGAAATTAAATAAAAGAATTATAAGAGGGTAAACTACAGCGGGAATCCAGGAGTGAAAGATAAGAAAAGAAAGATAGAAAGCCGTATGCTTTTAGGAATTTGTATCGTAAATTTATATTTCTCGGATAGTCACTCACTAAAAGATAAGAGAAATATAATAAAAAGTATAAAATTACGAATAAGAAATAACTTTAATGTTTCAGTTTCTGAAATAAACAATTACGATCTTTGGAAAAATACAACTTTAGGAATTGCCTGCATAGGAAATGAAAAAAGATATATTAATAATGTTCTAAATGAAGTAATAAAATTTATTGAGCACCAAAATAAATTGCAGTTAATAAATTTTAAGACAACTATTTTATAAGGAAACGGGTTGGATAAATGCGACCCCTACTTTAAAAGCAATACTTTATACGAAAAAATTCTTGAGTTTTAAATTAACGACAGAAATCTTAATAAATTGATAACCGATTAACTGGAAAACTGGTTAAATAGTAAACTGGTTTAATTGGCAAATTAGCGAATTGGTAGATTGGGGAATTAGAATATGTCATCACCCAAAAGAAGCGAACAGTTAGAAAAGTCTCTTAAAAGAGAAATCAACAATATAATTTATCGGAAAATAAATGATCCGAGGATAAAATTTGTTACTATAACTCGGATAAAAGTTTCATCTGACTTGAAATATGCTGATATTTTTGTGACTATTTTTAATGATGAGTTTCAACAAAAAAACACTTTAAAAGGACTTAAAAATGCGACAAAATTTATAAGAGGTGAATTGGGGAAAAATATAAAACTAAGATACGTACCAAATATAGAATTCAAAATCGATGAAGACTTAGAGCATCAATACAGATTATTAAAAATTATTACTGAAGTTCATGACCAACAATTAAATTTGAAGAAAGATAAAAATAATGAATAATTTTGATGAAATTACCAAAGTGCTGCAGAAAAACAATAATTTTTTAATTACTTCCCATGTAAATTTGGATGGAGATGGGATTGGTTCCGAGCTCGCCCTTTATTTTATTTTAAAAAAACTAAATAAGAAACCCATTATATTAAATCAGGATAGATTGCCGAGAATATATGATTTTTTACCCGGCAGCGACGAAGTGCGTTATTTAGAAGATAATTCTATTGGCACAAAAAGCATAGATGTAGGAATAGTGCTTGATTGTGGTAATGTCAAAAGAATTGGAAAGACATACGAAATATTTAAGAACATAAAGACTATAATAAACATTGACCATCATAAGAGCAACGAAAACTTCGGGAGTTTAAATTATATAGATAGTTTGGCTTCTTCTGTCGGAGAAATTATCTATGAATTGATTAGGTCTATAAATATAGATTTATTAGATGAAGATATTTCTACCTGCTTATTTGCCGCTATAATAACCGATACCGGGTCGTTTAGATATTCAAACGTAAGTTCAAAGACATTTAAAATAGCCTCCGATTTAACATCTTTTGGAATAAAGCCATATTTAATTGCCAATAATATCTATAATAGAAAAACCTATTCCGGATTAAAATTATTAGGAGAAGCTCTTTCGACTTTAGAGACGGATGACTCTAATTATGTTTCGTGGCTAACTATTACCCGAAAGATGTTAAATAATACTAAAGCAAATGATGAGGAAGTAGAAGGAATAATTGATGTTGCCACAACTTTAGATAATACCGAAATAACAATCTTCTTTAGAGAAACTAAAGACAATAAAATAAAAGTCAGTTTTCGTTCTAAAGGAAATTTTAACGTAAATAAATTTGCCGGAAAATTTAAGGGCGGCGGCCATCCAAATGCTGCCGGTTGTTTATGTTCGGGAAAGATGGACGAAATTAAAAAAAATATTCTTTCTGAGTTATTTAATGATATTAAACACCTTGGATGTGAAAATTAGTTAGCTGGTTAAGAAGATAGCAGTTAGGATAGTATATAGTAAAATAGTAAAGAAAATAATATCCAGGAACCAAAATAAAAAAATATTTTAATAATAGAAAAGATGATTTTAATATAGATGAACGGTATTTTAAACATATTTAAACCAAAAGGAATTAGTTCATATCAAGTCGTAAAAGAGGTTAGGAATATTTTAGATATTTCTAAAGCGGGACATACGGGAACATTAGATCCCTTTGCTTCCGGTGTTTTATTGATATGTATCGGTCAAGCTACAAAAATTGCCGAATTTTTAGTAGGAATGAAAAAACACTACCAGGGCGAAATGATTTTGGGTATAAGTACTGATTCCCAGGATTCAGAAGGGAAGATTATTCAAAAAAGAGAAGTTAAAACTGATATTAATGAAAAAAGGATTAAAGATATATTCCGAAAATATGAAGGTACAATTAGCCAGATGCCTCCGATGTTTTCTGCAGCTCATTACAAGGGAAAAAGACTATATCATCTTGCCAGGAAAGGCATAGAAGTAAAAAGAAATCCTAAGAAAGTCAAAATATATCAGCTTAATTTAATAAATTTTGCTCAAAAGGTAAATCCAATAGTTAAATTCGAAGTTGTTTGTTCAAAAGGCACGTATGTTAGAACATTATGTAACGATATAGGTGATGAATTGGGTTGTGGTGCGCATTTATCAAATTTGGTAAGAAAAAAAGTTGGTAATTTTAGTATTGAAGATTCACTAAATTTGGAAGAATTAAAGAAAGAAAAAGCTTTAGGGAAGAGATATCTTATTAGCATTGATTCTGCTCTTGAAGAATTAAATAAAATAACTTTAAAAAATGAAGCAATCAAAACTGTTTTAAACGGCGGAGTTATAACAAGTGAGCAGATTGTTGAAATTCCGAAATGGCTAAAGACAAGAAAAGACAAATTTGTTAAAATATTTGATACAAAAGGTAATTTGCTGTCTATTGGCACTTCAATTAAAGATGACAGGAAAAATATTATTTTTAAGCCGGTTAAGGTTTTTAGAAATTATTAATTTTGCTAATTCGATCTAAATAACTAATTATGGAAATTATAAGATATTCAAAAAATATAATATTACCTAATAAAAAACGATATATTGCTTTAGGTGTCTTTGATGGTGTACACTTAGGACATCAAAAATTGATTAAACTAACCGTTGATAAAGCCAAGAAGAATGATGGAATAAGTATTGTTGCTACTTTTGACCCTCATCCTGATATAACAATTAACCCAGAAAGCAATGTTTTTTTATTAACCACTTTGGAGGAACGAATAAACCTAATTAAAGACTTAGATGTTGACGTTTTTCTTATTATTAAATTTAATAAGATGATGAGTAAAATGTCGCCTGAAGATTTTATAAGTAAAATATTAGTCGATAGTTTGCAGGTAAAAGAACTTTTTGTAGGCTTTAATTATAAATTTGGTTTTCAGGGAAAAGGGAATACAGATATTTTAAGAGAATATAGCAAGTTTTATAAATTTAAAACTAACATATTAAAACCGATAACTGCAAATCACACCATAATTAGCAGTACCAGAATAAAAGATTATATCAAGTTAGGAGAAATCGAAAAAGTAAAAAAACTATTAGGGCATGATATTACGATTTCAGGAAGAGTAATTTCCGGAAAGGGCAGAGGAAGAAAATTATTGAATTTCGCTACAGCCAATATCGAGACACCATTAGATAAAATTCTTCCCGTTAACGGGGTATATTTGGTAGAAATTAAAATTGATAATAGAAAATATTATGGCTTAATGAATATAGGAATTAAACCAACTTTTAGAGAAACAGAACGTACTATAGAAGTTCACATTATAAACTTCAATAAAAAAATATATAATAAAAAAGTAGTCGTTAATATATTGCAAAAAATAAGAGAAGAAAAATACTTTAACCATCCAAGTTTATTAAAGAAACAGATAGAAGATGACATTTTAATAGCCCATAAAATGTTAAATAACATGTAATAAGTAATGAGTGATAAGTAATCAGTAAATATTATAGCGTACAGCATATAAGTTAGCTGGTTAGTTGGTTACATGGTTAGTTAGTTATAAAAGTAAAATTCAGAAGACAAAATTCAGGAACCAGAATAGAATAGTATTGAGTGTCGAGCATTGAGTAAAGAAAATCAGTTTTTAGTTATTGGTTATCAGTTTATTAAGATTTCTGTCATTTCACTCCTCGCAATGACATTGAAGTTTTTCATTCTGAGTCCTGAATTCTGTCTTCTGACTTCTATTCTCTTAACGATATACGATATACGATATACGAGTTATGGTGTTAGTTAAATTT
>DMCY01000037.1 GCA_003451675.1 Candidatus Atribacteria bacterium | reverse complement strand
CTTAGCTAATTAACCTTTTCTGTCTCCTTTCTGATAGGTTAATTAGCTAAGTTAAGTTTGGTTTTTAATATTCTAATATTTAAAAGCTTCATTAAGAAAAGAAAAGGTTAACTTCTTCTCCTATTTTCCATTCCTTATCATCTCTACTTAAAACATCTACTTGAATAGTATCCTCCTCAAATTCTATAAAGTAAGTTGTGAAAGCTCCCACAAATTGTTTTTGTAATATTTTAGCTCTATTTGAGCCTTCTTTAGTTATCGTAATGTTTTCAGGTCGAACTATAATTAACTCTCCGTTTTTCTTTTTGATAATATTTGTTTTCCCAATAAAATTAGCGACAAATTGACTCTTTGGGTTTCTATATATTTCTTTTGGCTTTCCTATTTGTTCAACCTTTCCCTTATTCATTACAACTATTCTATCTGAAATACTAAGGGCTTCCTCTTGGTCATGAGTTACATACAATGTCGTAATTCCTATACGTGAGTGTAAATCTTTAATTTCTTCCCTCATTTTTATTCTAAGCTTAGCATCCAAATTGCTTAGTGGCTCATCTAATAAGAGCACTTTAGGATTCATAATAAGCGCTCTCGCCAAAGCAACTCTTTGTTGTTCTCCTCCACTTAATTGCGCAATATCATGATTTTGATAATTTTGAAGTCCAACCATTTCTAACATTTGTTCTCCTTGAATTAGAGCATCTTTTTTGGTAACCTTTTTAAACTTTAATCCATAGGTTACATTTTCTATCACATTCATATTAGGAAACAATGCATAGCTTTGAAATACTGTTGAAGTCGGTCTCTTGTCAGGAGGAAAATTTGTCACATCTATGTCTTCTAAAGCAATAGATCCATGGTTTGGCGTTAAAAACCCGCCCACCATTTTCAACGTTGTAGTTTTCCCACATCCACTAGGACCAAGGATGGACACTAGTTCTCCTTTATTTACATCAATACTTAATCTTTCCACTGCTACATTTGAATCAAACGCTTTAGTTAATTCCTTCAATTGAAGATACATATTGTCCTTCCTTTCCACCATTGATATTATTTTTCTTTTTTAAAACAAACCAAGAAAAACTTAAATTGACAATTAAAACTGTAATAATCATCATATTAGCAAATACCGCACCTGATCCAATATCTCCATTCTTAATATAATCAAACATTACCACTGTAGCAACCTTTGAACTAGGAGACATCAAAAAGATTATTGCTCCTATAGTTGTCATTGTAGTTGTAAATGTGTTGATAAAACTTATTAAAAATGCAGGTTTGAGATTAGGCAAGACCACATCTTTAAATATATAAATATCTTTCGCTCCTAAATCCATAGCACTAGATTCAAGTTCGGGATTTAATTGACTTAATACTGCAGTCCCTGCCTTTGTTCCAATTGGCAATTGTCTATATATACAATTCACCACTATAATCGTTGCTGTCCCTGTAAGAACCAATGGTCCATTATGAAAAGCTAATAAATAACCAATCCCAAAAAAAGTCCCTGGTATCATATATGGAAGTGTTACCACAAAGTCCAAAACTTTAGAGCCAAAGAATTTTTTCCTCTCCAAAATATAGGAAAGAAGCAATCCTATTATACTTCCTACTATTCCTGCAATAAAAGCATATTCAATACTTCTTATAAAACTAGAAAATGTTCTCATATTTAATGCCCTTATATGCTTTAAGCTTAAAGAAAAATCAACTCCCCAAGTTTTTGCAAAAGCTCCCCAAAGAATCGTGGTGTATTTCATAATCATAAAAAACACAAAAATCCATGTTATTATAGCCAAAAATACATTTATCCATTTAGATAATTTTATTTCATCATAACTACTACTAACAGTTTTATTAGAAAAAAATTGTGAATTTCCCATAATCTTACGATATAAAATAAAAGCTAAAAGTGCTGGTATCATTAATAATGTACTCATTGCAGAAGCCCTTGCCAAATCATAAAGTCCAATAACATTTAGATAAGCTTCTGTTGCCAATACATTATATCCTCCTCCAATGATAATAGGAGTTCCAAAATCTGATAGTGATTTTATAAACGAAATTAGTAATGCTACTAAAATTCCTGGTCTAGCCATTGGGAGAATAATATTTACCAATGTATTAAAGCTGCTAGCACCTAAGTCTCTCGAAGCATGCTCAAGACTTTTGTCAATTCCTTTTAAAACTCCAATAATTAATAATGCTGACATTGAAGCATGTCCGATCGACTGCATAATCACAATTCCATGCCATCCATATGGGTTTAAAGAAAGATGAAGTAATTTATATGTTATTATTCCTCTTCTTCCAAATAACATTATATACGCCAATGAAGAAACAAATGGCGGTGAAATCATTGTCAATAATAACGTTCCTAAAACAAATATTTTTCCTTTATTATTTGAATGTGTTATATATAATGCAATACATAATCCTAAAAATACTGAAATTATCGTTGAAAGCGTAGATATAAAAATACTATTTGTTAATAATTTTTTATTTGTAGTAAATAACTGATGATAATAACTAAAATCAATCTGCCCATTATGATATACACTCTTAATCAATACAGCCATTATAGGCCATAGAACAAATATAAGTACACTGAGAACTATTATTAAATAAACTAATTTCCCAAAAGAAAAATGGTATAAAGAGGTACCTTTAAAGGGTACCTCTTTCTGATTACTTTTCGTATTTTTCCTTCCATTTCTTAACGATTTCATCTCTTTCGTTTCCAGCTTTTACAAAATCAATGTTTAGTAATTTTGTATTTTTGATGCCACTTAAAGCCTCTGGTGGTTTTATTCCTTCTCTAGTTGGTACCCTTGGGCAATTATCTCTTAAAACTTTCTGTCCTCTTTCAGATAAGCACCAATCTTCAAAAGCCTTAGCTGCTTCTAAATTTTTTGCTCCCTTTAATATAGCCATTGGAGCTGGCCACCATGGTGTCCCATCTTTTGGCATAACATTAACTATTGGATATCCTTCTGTTTTTAATTCTTCACCTGTACCAGGAGATAATCCAACTATTACTTCTCCTAAAGCAGCTTTCTTAGGAGGTTCACTACCTCGTTTTGCGTAATATGGAATGTTTTCGTTTAATTTATCAAAGAAAGCCCAGCCTTCTTCATCTCCCATAGATTGTAATAATCCTGATAAAATAGTATATGCTGTTCCAGATATTGAAGGATTTGACATCAATACTTCTCCTTTAAATTCTGGTTTAACAACATCAGTCCATGTTTGTGGTATTTCAATACCTTTTTCCTTACAAAGATCTGTGTTTACTAAAAAATTTACAGTTACAAGTGATACGCCTATCCAATAACCATCTTTGTCCTTAAATTGATCAGGTATATATTTTGCTTCTGGTGAAACATATTGTTCTAATAATCCATCATTTTTTGCAGCTATAAAACTATCTGAGCCGCCACCAAACCACACATCTCCTGAAGGTTTGCCATTTTCAGCTCTTAATTTAGCCAAAACTTCACCTGAAGACATTCCAAGATACTCTACCTTTATTCCAGTATCCTTTTCAAATTCATCAAATATTTTATCTTTACCACCATATGCTGCAAAAATATTAAGTGTAGTCCCCTCTAGCGCCCCATCTTTTTCTATAATTTTTTCTGGTTCTTCATTAGATTTTGTATTTATGTTATTACTTCCATATCCTACTAAAGAGAATATTAAAACTAATACTAATAAAATCGCTATCAAACTTTTCTTTATCATTATATTACCTCCCCAAAAATATTTTTCTCACTATTGTACTTAATTGGATATACTCTTCTTTCTTTTACTGCTTTTATCAAATCATTGACACCTTTTATCTCATCTTCAAAAAAAGTAGCATACTTACCAATTTGTTCTACCTTATGAGCATCACTACCACCAAAGCAAGGTAATTTTAATTCTTTACTTAAATGATATGCCTGAAGATTTTGATGAAATTCTGTATTACCATTAAAAGCTTCTATTCCAGATAATCTATTAACTTTCTTTATATGTCCCCCCATTCCTCTTCCATTATCTCTAAAGGGATGAGCACTTATAGTAATTCCTCCTTTTTCAGAAACTATCTTAACTAAATCATTATCATGCATTTTATTTTTTGGAACTTTACCTAAGCCAAAAACTAATATATCTCCTTCATAACTAAGTAATTCCATACCAACGATAATTAAAAAATCATGTTTTTTAGATAATTCCTTAGTTTTACCTTCTATATAATTACTTTCATGATCAGTAATACATAAACCATCAAGACCTATTTTTTTAGCTTTTATAATTGCCTCCTCTAATTTAATATTGCTACAAGGCGAATAGTCTGCTATATGTACATGCGTATCAATAATCATATATTATACTTTCCTTTCCCCTATTTTATATTAACTTAATAATTACTCTGTTCCAAATAGATATTATTTATTGAAAGTTAAGCTTAAATTGATATAATCTATAGGTTTATTTTTTGACTATTTCTCTTTTTATTTCATTGTAAAGGTATCTCTAATTTTTTGATAACGTCCAGGCTGGACCCTTACTTCTTTGATTTCTTCCTTAGGAAGAGTAACCCATTTGCACCAATTCTCCTCTGGAGACAATCACTT
>DMCY01000038.1 GCA_003451675.1 Candidatus Atribacteria bacterium | reverse complement strand
AGTATAGATTATTAAATATTTTAAGAAAGAGATAGGTTTAGGATGAATAATATTTTAGAACATAGTTTAATAGAATTATTATTCGTTTATTTGAAGGTCAATTTCCAAAGATCTATCTTTTCTATCCTAAATTAAAATCAAATAATTTTTTTTGAGGTAAGAAAATTCCCCACAAGTTCTTGACACCAACATAAGCCATTCTGTTGTTTCTTTATCTATCATATAACTACCCCCATTTCTATTGCTTCCTTTACTACGCTTTCAATTCTCTTTAAATGTTTCGGGATATCCATTTCTGTTTTGACAATTACATCCAGAGGGATGCTTGCTAATTTTTTTTGAATAAAACCTGTATAATATCGCTTTTCTTTTATGGACAAATCTTGTTTAACTATAACAAGGATATCATAATCACTCAGTTCATCAGCATCTCCACGTGCTTTTGAGCCAAATAATATTATCCGGCATTCAGGGAAAATATTTTTTATCATTTTTTTTATTTTTATTAAATTTCTATCCTGCATCATAATTCCTCCCGGAGTGTGACAGGGACAAAATGAACTTCTTCTCCATGTAAACACAGGGGACGGTTCTCTGTATCATTTTGCATTTATTGTTATTTTATCAGTTTTTTGGTTAATTTGCCAATATATTAATTCACCAATTGACCAATTTGCCGATTGACCAATTAGGATTAGGAAATTAATTCACTGATTCACTGCTATTCCAATAGATACAGCCTTGGTAGAAGATTCAGGAATGGCAATTTTCTCCTTCTTTAATCCTTCTAGATGAAATTTTATAGCCTCTTTCATCCTCTGAATGGTCTCTTCTGGTGTAAAACCAGTAGCAATACATCCAGGTAGGTCTGGGCAGTATGCAGAGTAATTACCTTCTGCCTTCTCTATAATAATGGTATATTCAACCATCCTCCTTTACCTCCTTTACCTCCTTTAAACCTGATTGTTTTAAAATACTATTTAAGGTTCCCTTGGCAAGATCATTTCTCAAATGACCTGAAATTGTAACTAAGCCCTTTTTATTAGGGTGCTTATATTGTCTATGGCTTCCCTTAATTCTCACTAAGTACCACCATCTTTTTTTATTTTTTTAATTACTTCTCCTATTTTCATTATATCATTACATCACTTTATAATATAAATTTATTCTAAAAAGTCACCAATCTAGCAATCTGCCGATCAGCCAATCAAGATAATCTACCAATCGACCAATCAGCCAGTCGGCAAATTAACCAGTTCACCTAGTTAGAGTTATTACCGCAAAACCACCGGTAATTTCTTTAAACATAGGTTGTCATTCGGTCACTATTCGGTCACAAATATATAATATGTATCTTTTCCTTTACCTACTCTTCTTATAATATTCTTTTCAATAAGTTCTTTTATAATTAAGCTGTCTAAAACCCTTATAATATAAGCCTTTTGAGCTATATCTAATATAACGCTCCTCACGGCGTTTATTTGAAGGAAGATAGGGTTTTACCTTAAGGACCTCAAAAAAATGCGTTACACGCCTTATACGTAGGTTTCTCTTAAAAGCCTTATATATCAACCCTTTCAAGAGCTAAAAAAGCTATTTTTAGTACTTTTTTACTTGTTTTTGTGATAATTTGCGTGATGAATACTTTTTATATTTTTAAGAGGGCTCTGAAAACCTTGTATTATTTGGTTTTTAGCGTGTATGAATTTTATGCAATAAAGACAAAAAAGATGTAAGTAGAGATTGCTTCGGTCGTTTCACTCCCTCGCAATGACATTTAAAGATAAGACGGGTTGGATAAATCCCACCCCTACATTCATAATTGTAGAATGTTCAGAATGTGAACTTAAGAAAATTATACTGTAAAAAAATTGGGATGTCAAATTATTCAGGTTGCGAGATGCAAGTTAAATTAATCTACCGGTCTTCCAGTCACCTGGTTGGCCGGTCACTTTAGTCGGCCATCCTGCTAATTAAGCCCTCTCCCGTCACGAGAGAAGGAATAAAAATCGTGCATTTATCGTGCATTTATTTTAAAATGTAAGATATAGCTCTTCCTCTTCCCTGTTTTCTGATTAGTCTTTTCTCAAGTAGATCATTTAAATCTTTGTTTGCTTGTCTAGGAGATATATTATTAATTTCTATATATATTTTTCTTGTAATATTTTTGTGAATCTTAAGATATTCTATCGCCTTTCTCTGTCTTTCGTTTATATCTAATTTGTGAAGTTTTTCTTTTTTCAAAATACAGGGGACGGTTCTCTGTATCATTTTGTTAATATTATTCAGCTTTTAAAACTTTGAGAATGTGCTTTTTAAGTTAATAATCACTGCCTTGATCCGGCATTTGGCATACATCTGATTAGATAATCAGAATAACTACCGGTGGCTTCCAGAAGGAAGATCCGGTCATCCGATCTGCCGGTCGGGAAAAAATACAGGACAGAAAAAAGGGAGATGGTCTATTTTAACATTTCACTTAACAATAAAACTTTTATTTCTGATATTTTTTTCAAAGTTGCATCATTAGTAATAAATATATCAGCTTTTGCCTCTAAGGAAGTAGCTATCTGAATAGCATCGGGAGTGTTAATACTATAATTAGCTCTTAAACTGGAAGCAATATCAGCGGTATTTTCATTTAGTGTTTTCACCTGTAAATTAGGAAAGGTTTCAAACAATAATTTATATCTCTCAGTAAGAAGTAAATTATTCTCTTTTTTGGGTTTAACCAAAATTTCTAATAAAGTTAGGGTAGAGGTAATAGCATTAAAGTTTCCTTTTTCTAAACTTTCAAAAATAGAAAAAGTCAGGGGAGAATATGCCTGATTCTCTTCAAAGTGATAAATAAATACCATAGTATCCAGCCCTATGATCTTTCCCTTTAACTTTAACTCTTCCACGTTTCCCTTTCCTTTCGAACATATTCAGTTGCATCTATATCTTGCCAGGTCTCTTTCCCCAAGCCTAAGGAATATTTGGCGTAACTTTTTGGTTGGGGGTAGATAATTATTTTTTCGTTGTTAGCTTTTACAATTAACTTGTCCCCAGCCTTAAGATTTAATTTTTTACGGGCTTCTCGAGGAATAACAATTTGATATTTACTACTGACTTTTATTGTAGTCTTCATTTTTGTACCTTCTTTTACTTATATCATTTTCATTTATATTATAATAAGAAGTAAAATATTTGTCAATATTTATTACTTCCAGCCGCATGGTAAGACAGGTGAGACGCCTGTCCTACGTGATTAGTAGAGATTGCCGCGCCCAGATAAATCAGAGCTCACAATGAGTGAAAATATTTCCTTTGGAAAGGAAATATGCTGGTAAAAATATAAGCTTAGATTTATTATTTAAACCACTAAAACCCATTAAATCCATATTTATTTCATCTTGATAATAATTCTTGGTACATATACAGGTTAGAACGGGAGAATACCCCTTTATATAGGATCTGGTACTTCTGGTAATTTTTGCTTCTTTAAAAGGTCGATATTTCACTTCATAACCCTGCAATCTCTCACCCTCAGCCTTTAAAACAAAATCCATTTCAGCACCGGCTTTTGTCCTCCAATAATATATTTCATCAAGTGGCCCCTTACCAGTTAAAAGCATTAAAAATACAGAATTTTCCACCAAGCTACCGGAATCCCTTCTCCCTTCTAAAGAATTTAGGTCACCTACAATTATATTTCTAATCCCGGTATCCATAAAATATAATTTAGGCATCCTGGCAACTTCTTTTATCTTATTCGAGTAAAAGGGATTGATTAATCTTATAATAAAAGTGCTTTCCAGAATAAATAGATAACGCTCAAAGGTACGCCTTGATATTCCGCACATAAAAGATAAAGCATCTCTCTTTTAAATCTGCCCCACTTGCCTTAAGGAAAGCAATAAACTCTTCAACCCCCTTATTTACTACTTCTAATAAATTCATATCTTCCAGGTCAAAATAAAAGACTCTGTTTTTTTCAACTTTTTCTACTTGCAGGAGGCCGTCCATCAATAAATACATTATACTAGTCTTGCCTACTTGCCTGGCTCCTAAAAGTACAATTTAATAATTACCCTTTAAAAGCCTACTCATAACCTTATTTACAATTCTTCGTGCTTTTAATTTTTTCATATTTTTCAAATATATTACCTCACTATTTTAGCATATTATTATAATATTAGTAAGGTTATTTTAGCATATTACTTATATAATATAGCAAGTGCAAAAAGGGGGTTCAGAAATATCATTTAGAATTCAGCAGCCATTTCCATAAGGGTATATATTTTATTTTTTTATCTTTGATTTTTTCTTCGCCTTCATCATTTGAAGTAATAATTAATAAATGAGAGCAATTTAATTCTTTGCTGGCTCTAATTAGGGCTTTTGTTTCTCTCTCTTTGGTTTGGTAATCGGATGAATCAAAACAAGACTGAATTAAAGTGATAATTTTTCTTCCTTTTTTAATTAAAAAATCCACTTCTTCATTATTAGAGAGATAGTAAAAGATTTCTTCGTTTGGTTTTAAGCCTTTTCTTAGAAGAGAAAGAAAAACTAAGTTTTCCAATTTACTACTTTTGTTCTCACCTACTATGCCTTCAATTAAGCCATTATCGACTGAATATATTTTAGGAATGCTCTGTTCGGCATTTTTTAAAGACCAGGAAAATCTTCTTAAAGGGAAGAAGATAAAAGCATCGTTAAAATATTCCAAGTAATTATATACACTATTTTTGCTTACTTTGATATTTAATGATTTAAGAAAATTGTAGAATTTGTGAACAGAAAAGGCTCTTCCTTTAATTAAATAGTTGAACATCAGTTTAATTACTTTTAGATTTCTTATTTTATGCCTCTCCATAAGATCTCGGTAGATGGTAACTTCTATAATTTCATTGATCAACCTTTTGCTTTCTTGGGGATAGAGGAGTACTTCCGGGTAACCTCCCCAGGAAAAATATTTCCTAAATGCATTCAATAAATTTGCCTTTTCTTCGGAAGATAAATACTTTTTATAATTAATATTTTTTAATCTTAAATATTCTTTAAAGGAGAAAGGTAAGATCAAATAATCTAAAGTTCTGCCCCGGAGAGAGGTGGCAATTTCTCGGGATAAAAGTTTGGAGGAAGAACCAGAAATAAACACAAAAGCCTTTCTTTTATCTAAGACATCTCTTATGAAAATCTCCCAATTTTCAATGACTTGGATTTCATCTAAGAAAAGCCATATTTTTTGCTTTTTATTTTCCGGATAAATTTCATAAAAGGTATCTAATAAAGAAGTTAAATCTTTGCAATCCATGGCGACTAATCTTGGATTTTCAAAATTTATGTATAAGGTTCTTTCTTTTTTAATTCCCTTCCGGATGAGTTTTTTTAATAAGGAGTAAAGAAAGAATGTTTTGCCGCTTCTTCGGGGACCCAAAATAGCAATTGCCCTATTAAGTGGGATTTCCAGGTCAATGTGATTCTGTAGTTCTCTTTCTACTAAAGGGGGTAAGATATTTTTTTGATAATCTAAAATCATTTCTGACAATATCTCTTTTTCTATCATAATTACCTCATATTAGCGTAGAGCGTATAGGTGTGCTCTACAACTGTAAGATAATGAGTTAGTATAATTTACAAAAATATTAGGTTTTAGTTAATCTAATATAATGCGTCTTTTATAGAGGGAAATATTATCCATTAGTTTCCCTATATAAATATTTATTTAATATTACTATAAAGCAAGAGAAAAAGCAAGCTTAAAATATAGCATCGAGTATCGGGTATCGAGTCCAAGAAAAAGAAAGGAAAAGAAATGCAAGATGGAAAAACAAGGTGCGAGTTGCGAGTAGAGATTGCTTCCCCTGCTTTCGCTGGGCAGGCTTATTACATTCCTCGCAATGACAAATCAGACAATTACTAAGAAGGAGATGAAAAAAATAATGGCAACCGAATTAGGAGAAGTAACCAGTTACAAGAGACTCTATCTGCAGTTTAGGGATAGTGCAGCTAAAACCGTAAATCTAACCCTGAATAATCCCAAGAACGTAGATGACGGAGACTATGTCGACTTTGCAGCTCAAGATGCAACTATTGAAGGAGTGATGGATACTATCATTAGTAAAAACATCTTCCATAATAATGGTAATGACTTAGTAGCCAAAGTCAAAAGTTGCCCAAAGGTGCCTGGCACCTTTGGGCAACTTTTTGAGAAGGGAGGGTATCGGCAGAACCGGGAGTATTATTCCCTACGTTTTGCGGAAGTGCAGAAAGAATTATCCGGAATGAAGGGATGATGCGAGGCAAAAAGATTTGATTTTTTATTTTTACCCGTATATAATTTAATTGTTGTTCAATCCCTACTTTAAAGAATTTTTTAAATATTTTAGAAAAAACTTATGTAATTGAACTCTTACAGCCACATTTTGAAAATCAGAGAAAGGCAGTGAGGAAAAATAGAAAGATCTATTTTTTGGATACAGGATTTCGCAATGCATGTAAAGGTTTGGTTAATTTACCCCATAATCCGAATGAGATTGGACATTTAGTAGAAAATATGACCTTTAATATTTTAAAGAAAGTAAATTCTTATTTATTTAGGGAATCTATGCGGTTTTTTTTCTACCGTACTTATGATGGTGCAGAGATAGATTTTGTGCTAAAGAGAGGGAATGAGATCTTTCCAAATGCAGTAATTTCTTCTACTACACAGGGCAGGCCCTCTCCCCTCAAGGGAGAGGGAGAAGAGGATTGGATTCCCGCTTTCGGGAATAACAGAAGAAGAAATGGCCCACTATATTACATCTCGATTCTCACCTGCTGAGAATTTGAACATACTCGCTTTGGCATCTTCCAACATTTTCATCTTTTTTACCCTTCTTAAATTAATTCCCAGCTCTGAAGCAATAGGCTCAAGTAGTTTGAAAGTCTCTTCTTTTTTGACCAATATTTCCCGGGGAAGTATTTTCCTCTTTTCTGCGAGTTTAAAGAAATTCACTTGAAATTCGGACATACACTCTGCAGGTTTTGCTAAATCGTGTCTTAATATAAAACCTGAATGTTGGTCTACCCATAAAGTGATATAAGGGTAATAAGGTCTTTCTCCTTTTTCTTTTATCGGATTTGGATAGTAAAAGAAATCAACCTCCCAAACACCCTGACGATTAGGAATTCTTCTCTTTATTTTTTCCAAACGAATCTCATCGACAGGTTCTGCAATAATTTCCCCTTTTTGCAAGGGTAGTGGCTCTATCCACATATCTCTCCAGGATAAACCTGTTTTATCTTTTTTGGGGACTCGAACTAAATAACGATTTTCCGTAGGGGGAGTGAGTATTCCTGGATCATCTTTAAAACGAAGTGCAACATTAATTGACTGCCATAGGCATAAGGTTAGATATCTTGCCTCTTCACCGGTTAAATACCATGGATAGCAACCGGGTCGATAACTCCTGAATAATGGCCATGAATTAGTTCCCCTAAATTTTAAATCAAATTTTTTTATTAATTGAATATCTTCTTTCTGTAAAATTTTTCTATCTTCGAATGAGGCCATTAGTAATTTTTGAAGACTAAGTATATCTTGAAGAGATGGATAATTTTCTCCAGATTGAAGTGATAAATATCCATTTAAACCTTCGCTGCCTTGATATACTGCTAAGGCAAAATGTTCACCTGCTCCTCCCATTACACAACAATAACCAATCTCCCCGGTTAGCGGGTTTTGCACTCCAAATATATCAGTATCCCACATCCAGTTCCAGGGCTTTATTTTCTTAAATTGTATTGCGGCTTCGTATAGGTCTTTCCATTCTTGAATAGATGGTGGTTTATCATTCATTTTTTTTCATTTCCTCCCTATGTTTTTTTATATTATAATAGGAAAAAAGGGGACAGGCTACTTTTTACAGTTCTTTAAATTATTAACCTAATCATTAATTGAAAAATTCATAAGGTAGCGAGTGGCTCGACCCCTCCCTTCTCTTCTTAATATTCCTTTCTTAATCAATGCTTGAAGTTCGAAAGCAGCAATCACATTGCTTACCAAGGTGTGAGTTTTAGAAAAGAGCATTTTAAAAAGAGTGGTCTTCCCTGATTGGCGTGGGCCAGTAACCACGATAGCCGGAAAAGTTTTAATTGCTTTAAGAATAGTTTTTTCTAATACTCGAGTTTTTAGTTTCATATTTTTTCGTGTCTTCTAATTAATTGACCAATTGGCCGATTTGCCGATTTGCCGATTAAGATAAAGATAAAGATTAGGAAATTAATTGAGCAATTTACCGATTAAGATGCAAGGTGCAAGTTTAAAAAACAAAATTCTAAATACAAAGAAAGATTCAAGATACAAGATTATTGAATTGAACAATTGGGCAATAAGATAATGCTTCTAAGTTTATTTTCATTATCTTTATTTTCTATCGTTTTTATTATAACCCTTAATATTTAATATTGCAAGTTAAATATGCAGGGTAAAATATTAGCGTAGAGCGTGCAGCGTTTATCGGATAGTTATAGTACGAGAGTAAAATACGGGAAGGAAATGCAGTGATAAGTGATAAGTGATAAGTGATGAAGAAAAAGATGTGGGAAGGAATAGTCTACTAATCGGGAAAAAATTCAAGATGGATACTAGCGGATAGTTATAACGCGGGTAATAAGTACGAGTAAAATACTATAAAATTCATTTTTAGTAGAGATTGCTTCGGTCGTTTCACTCCCTCGCAAAGATAGAAAATATTTTCCAGGGATAGAGCACCAATATATCCCCTTTTACCTCTTTTCTTTTCTCTAAGGTAACTATAGCTCCTTATTAAATATTTTCTATAGTATGGTTTACATATTATTGAATATTTTGTCAAGGGGAAATTAGTCGTTAGTATTTAATTAGCGTATAGCGGGTAGCGTATAGGCGGGAGGAACAATTGCGGGTAAAACTAGCGGTAATGCCCTCTTCATCGTTCTCAACTATATCTTTCTCATACAAATTTTCGATTTCTTTCTGTTCTTCACTTGATACATATGGTAAAATTTTTTATTTCATTCTTTTAGAAAAGAGACTATCTTCTTTATTTGCTGCCAGTACAGGAAGACGCGGATTTAAAAATACGAAGTGATGGTCTTATTTTATAATAAAATGTAAAGGTCGAGGAACTTCTGGATATTTCACATTTCATCACAACAACCACCTGCCGTCCCCTTCACCTGGTTATATTTTTATCCTGGTACATCCTCTTATCGACTTCTTTTAGGAGGGTCTCGATATTCTGGTACTCTCCCTTCTGAGTGACATAACCCAGGGCGATACTCGGTTTTAAATAAATTGGTTTAATGTTATCTTCTTCACAGGTTTTTTTAATCCTCTCGTAGAAGTCATGGACCTGCTCGGCGGTGGTAGAGGGAAGAAGAATAGCAAATTCATCCCCTCCTACTCGGGCGATTATATCACCTTTCCGGGAGATGGAACCAAGGAGAGAAGCAAAGTGTTGTAAGAGTTTATCCCCTTCATGATGACCGAAGGTATCATTTACTACCTTAAGGCCATTGATATCTATCATCATTATACTTAAAGGGTAATAACGGGGAAAGTTGTACCTTTCCAGTTCTTCCTCAAAGTAGGCTCGGTTGTAAAGGCCGGTTAGGGCATCATGGAAGCTTAGGTATCTGATTTTCTCTTCGGTTCTTTTACGCTCGATGACAGTAGCCACCTGAGAGGAGACGAATTCTAAAAGCCCGATATCTTTTTCAGAATAAAGTTCAGGGTTGGTATAGCTCTGGACGACTATTGCCCCAATTACTCTATCTTCTACCTTGAGGGGGGATCCTAACCAGACTTTACGTAGTGTACCAAACCATTCTTTAAATTCCATCATAAACTTTTCCCCTTTAATCATTTCTTGATTAACGAAAATGGGTTTTCCCGTCCTTATAACCTCGGCAACCAATGAATTATGATTAATAGTTCTTGGAAGATGAATAGGTTTGGTATTATCAATATTATAAGGGAAGAATATTTTATTTTCTTTCTTATTTACTAAGGCAATATAGAAATTGGTAGTATCAAGGACCTTACTCAGCTCTTTATGGATAGTCTTGTAGAGTTGGTTAAGACTAATAGGGGAGTTGGCCGCTTTAGAGATATTGTATAAAACTGTGTTTAACTGTTCACTTTTCTTGCGTTCAGTAATATCAACATAAATGCCTGTTATCCCTTTTAACTGGCCATCAATTATAACATTAGAGCCAGAAATAGATACAGGGAATAAAGTTCCATCTTTTTTCTTTCTAATAGTCTCATAATTAAAATATCCCTTAGATAAGGCTATCTTATCTAAATCTTTCCCTTCTTCTATTTTATTTGGGGGATGAATCATCCCATCATTGATATTTCTACCTTTAACCTCTTCTAAGGTGTAACCAAATAATTCGGTAAAGCGGAGGTTTATATTTAAGATATTGCCTTTTTCATCCAGATAGACTAAGGCTTCAGGACTGCTGTTAAATAGACTAACAAATTCCTGCTGGCTTTTGCGTAAAGCTTCTTCTGCTTCTTTACGTTCGGTAACAAAGTGCCTAATTATAGCAATTGTAATAGTGCCAACAGAAGTTATCAGAATAGATAAGAAAAGAGCTTCCTGCCAGTTAATAGAAGTTTGTGGTGCGCCAAATAAGTAGTAAGGAATATCTAACATTTCGCTCAGGAAGACTATAAAACTTAAAAGTATAAACATAATAATTATAATAAACACTTCTCGGTTTTCTTTGATTTTCTCTATCCATCTTCTCGGTTTTAAAATTTTATCTTTTAAATTAAGTTTTAATTTCATTTTTATACACCTTGAAAATATTAAACCCAAGGACTGTTATATTACAGTCCTTGGGTTTAATATTTATAATTTTTTCTTAACCTGTAAAAAAATAGGGCTCTCTTGAAAATATTTCTTTAAAATTAGTATTAAAACATGGGAAAGAAAACCCGGATTTCGGGGGGGGATGGGGGGGGGCGAGTATATATTTAAACATTTATTCTTTTTCCTTTAAAATTTTTGAAAATTTGTTAATAACATTTTAACAAGTTTCCCTTCCTTGGTCAAACAATCTCTTGACCTCGGGGAAAGTTATTGCTATAGTATCAGTATCCATGGGTGTAGCTTACCTCCTTTTTGTAAAGGGTTTTTGTTTATATAGGTAAGTCTACACCTTTTTTCTATATTTTTGCAATCCTTCTCTTGATATATGGCTTATTGCTAACCAAAGAAAGTATTATTAATATATAATATTCTTTCTTCTAACTACCCCACTAAAGTTTACACTAACATGTGTGTATGTCAAGAAATAGTATCGTATATAGTGTATCGAGTATTGCGTTAAGAGAAAGAGGGCCCTACGCTGTGCTGTTGCATCACGTTATAAAAAATATATATTTAAATTAATTTATAACCATTTTTATCAAATTTCAGCAGTTCAACACTTTTTACTGCATCTTGAATTATAAAAATTCTTTCGTTATTGTCTTTGGGATCAATGGGAACTATAAAAAAACCTTTTTTATTTGGATTATAACCAAGAGTAGTACCGTAAAGTTTTTCACCATCTTTACAGGTAACAATTATTTTACGTTGACTGGGACTTAGTTTAGGTTGTCCTTCAAAGGTTTTTGCTTCTTTATAATCTTTATTTCCTTTATGACTTTTTACAAAAAATACTGCTCTAAGAGAAGACAATTTTACTTCTACTATATCTTTCTTATCCTTTTTTCTTAATTCTTTATGTTTATGTAAGTAAAAAACTTCTTTGTTGGGAGAAATATTTGCTGTCCAGCCTTTGAGAATCCGTCCATCTTTAAATTTTACTACAACTTTTTTACCTAACATTTTTAAATCACCTTTCATTATATTTATTATTATCAACTTTATAAACGGTTATATAGACACTCAAATCTCTCATCATCACCCATCTTTACACTTTTTTCATTTTATTTTAGCACTATTTTTATGAAAAGGCTGAACTATTTTCCTCCTTTTGACATCACCTTCTCGATAAAGACCTTCACGATTTCAGGATCAAGCTGAGTACCGGCTACTCTTTTCAACTCCTCGATGGCCATCTTTTTACTCAACCCCTTTCTATAGGCCCGGTCAGAAGTCATTGCCGCAAAGGTATCTGC
>DMCY01000075.1 GCA_003451675.1 Candidatus Atribacteria bacterium | reverse complement strand
ATATTTTTTATTATGACAAGGGGCGGTTCTTTATCACACTTCAATTCTTCCGGAACTAATCCACTCTTTTTTTATTTCCCTTCTCTTTTCTTCCAGGACAACCCAAAAGTTACTGGACTATTGACTTGGTATGCCTTCCCTATTTAAGAAAATGGGATGTGCCCCTATTTGTTATAATATATTCTTTTTTAATAATTCAAAATGTTTCGGATCAGATTCTGCCACGATATTCAGCAGTACCTTTATTGCTTCATGACTTTCGGTTTTATCCTTATGTTCAATCGTACTTGTCGGGTCTGACCCGTGAGAAAATTCTTGTATTAACTTATAAACTTTATCTTTTTCTATTTCACTTATCTTTTTGGTGTCCAATTGCCCTATCTTGCTGGCCAAGTCTCCTGTTGTCGGGATCTTGAAATTTGTAAATATCTCTAGAAACCTTCTTGCTATATTTCCAATAGTATAAAAATCTGCATATTCTGGAGAACTATCATCTAGAAAGTGATTTAACCTAGCAAAGAGAAAATGATATTCCGACTTAAACTTTAGTAAAGTTTTTTCAAGTTTCTTCAATTGTGCGTGTCTTTTGTTGTCTTTTATAAAGTTTTCAATCATAGTGAATTCACAAGGGACAATCTTCTTTTCACTATCTTTCTTATCTTTATTATAAATACTTACTTTTTTACACTTTCGTAAAAACCACTCTTTCACCAAATTAAACAATTCAAAATTATGAGTGGTAATAAAAAGCTGCCCAGCGTCTTCGAAATGATATTTCATTACGGAAAAACAATGATAAATGAAATTGGAATCAAAACTGGAAATCGGATCATCAATAAAAATAATCCCTTCCTTAATCCTAAAATCTTTTTCTTGAACTTTAACAATGAAATACGAAAAAGCGATAGCTGTTTTTTCGCCTTCACTTAAGTTGCTAGCAGGTTGTCCTTCTCGTTTGATAATGTAACCTTTTTTACTAACATCTAATTCAAGTTTAATTTCTTCTCTTCCGAAAAATTCCTTTAGATGGTTGTTGATTTTTTGTACAGCTTTCGCTATATCTGAAGTTTTTCGTTCAAACACTTTAATTTTTTCATTATTTGTACCCAATTTTTCTTTTGCTGTTTTTTCTGCTTCAATACTATCTTCCAGATCTTGTTTTGTTTTTTTGTAGTTTTGTTCCTCTATGGCAACATCAATCAGATGAAGCTCCAATTTTTCCTTTGCTGTTTTAACTTCTTCATCGTGATTATCAACTTTTCCATTATGTTGCTGGACTATTTCGTTTAATTCTTTAATAATTTCACCATAAGTATTTTCAAAATCTTCCGGCTTATCCGGAGGATCTACAACAGAAAGCGGATTTTTAAATTTTTCTTGTAGTTTTTTTATTGTCTCGTCTATCCATTTATTCAAATTTTCTATCAGATCATTCAAATTTTTTGCTTGCTTATAGTAATCGCTCTGCAAATCAAAATACAACTCACTGTTTTCTTTAGTAATTTTTTCTTTTTTCAAAATCTCTAATTTTGAAATAAAGGTTTTTGTATTGCTTTGTAAATTCTCATAGTCTCTGCTAAAATGCTTTGATAAAGAATCCAAGAAGCCATCATCTAGGGGCTTTTGGCAAAAAAGACACTTCTTTATCTCTTCTTTCTTTTTATGTAAATCATAACCTTGTTTTACCCAAGCATTTAAAACTTGATCATTTTTTAATCGCTCAAGAGTTTCCGAAATTACTTTTTTAGAAAGCAATTGACTTAAAATCTTAAAAATACCATCAAAACTAGAGATGTTTTGACCATCAAAAACGATATTTAATTCGTACTTCGGGAAGGTAGTTTGTTTTTTCTTCGCTTCACTGCTAATTATTTTTTTATATTCGTCAAAATCTTCATCTGAAAGTTTTTTAAAGTTATCAATACCAAAATTATTCAAAGTGGTCTTGAGGCTACTCCTATTATAATCATAATATTTATCTCTCATTTTCATGCTTCCAACAGTTGCTTTTATGTTTTGAGCTGTCGCTATGCGGAATTTTTCTTCTGCTGTTTCAGTCTTTATTTTTTCTTTTTGAGCACTACCAAAATCTTTAATCAACTTTTCGTTATCTTCTTTTAAATCTTCTAATTTTTTCTTACTTTCAATATCTTTTTCACTAATATAAACAATTGGATTACTTGAGTTAGATGGATCAAAAGAAATGTTTTCATCGATAAAATCCTGGTTGAAAACTTTTACAGAAAGATTGAAATTTGCAATATCCCAGCTTTTGATAGTTGAATGGGTATCCGTTTTTATCTCAAATATTCCATCTACCCCATCTTTTTTCGGATACTCTTTAAATGCTGTTGATTTCTTTTCGCAGGTAGTAAAAATTCTGGAGAGTAATGTCTTTCCGCTTCTATTCCAACCATAAATAAGATTAAATCTTTTAAACTCTGGGATATCTTTATTCCACGAAAAATCGTGGAAAATTCCGAAATTTTTTAGTTTAGTGATTTTTGTAATCATAATAAGTAAATATTAAAAATTGTTGACTGAATATTTTCCTCTGATTTTTTAATATTTTCTTTCGTACCCCCTTTTATTTTGAATAGGAATATATCCTATTTTTTCTATGGTTTAATTTTCCATTTTACGAGGTTTTCCCTTGGGGCGTCTATCTATAATAATACCTAAAGCCTCAACCATCCGGTTAAGAAACTTCTAGATCTTAAATATGACAGGGGGCGGTTCTTTGCCAAACTTCAATCCTTCCGAAATTATTCCACTCTTTTATTATTTCTCTCCTCTTTTCTTCTAAGACAACCTAAAAGTTACCGAACTATTGACTTGGTACGCCTTCCCTGTTTAAGAAAATGGGATGTGTCTATTTATTTAAAGTTCTTACGAAAAAGTCAGAAAAAGTTACTGGGTTATTGAACTATTATAAAAATCTCCTATGATATAAAATATTTACAAGCAATTAAAACTTAGCTCAATTCTTGCATTAATGTAGATTTCCAATTAGCATATCTGTTCTCTCTCAAAGCTTGAAAGAATTCCGTTATATCTTCTGGCGAAAGGAAATAGAAATAGTATTTCCAATTAAACTTTTTTTCTTCTACTTTTTTGTTTAATTCTTCAAAATGTATTTTACCATCACGATATTTAGCCTTATTTCTCTGGCTTAAATCACCATCTTTTTTTATTTCTACAACTAATACTTCATTTTTACTTTTTAATTTTAAGAAAAAATCAGGGTTAAAATTTTCTCTTTTTACATGGGAACTTCCTTCTTCTGTTGGCTTATATGAATATGGAAAATAGTAAAATCCTTTATTGGGAGATTTTATAAAAGAATCAACCAAATTAATATTATTAAAAACAGAATTAACAAATCTATACTCAGGATTAAAAGAAACAAAAATCATATTAAGAGGTGATTTAAATTTATTGCTATCCCATTTAATGAAGTTTTCTTTTAAAAAGTTTACTTCTTCTTCGTTACCCCCATATTTTTCTACGCTTTCTCTAACTCTATCGTAATTATCTTTATCTCTAAGAAAATCATAAAAAAGTGTTTTCTGTTCGTCTGGTAAAATTTCAGGCGATTGTTCCGTATAAAAAAGTTTTCCCTTATCCCTTAATTCACTTTCACTAAAAAATTGTGGGACCATTTCTTCTATTTTTACTTCGGTTAAAGAATCAGGTTTATTTTTTAAACGTGGAGCTTCTTTCCCTAACTCTCTTAGCATGGGCCCAAAAGATTGTTTTAGCTTTATTAAATTCTCCCTATTAAGAAATGATGTATCATATCCATCCTTTTTAAGGTTTCTGATAATGAATTTTTTAATCTTTCTAAATGGCCATTCTTTTGCAATATCAGGATCTTTATCTTTTAAAAATAACTTTACTTCTTTTGCTGCCTGTTCTATCGGAACAATATCCTTCGCTTCAACTGAAAATCTAAAATACCCGGTTTCTGAATATTTACTTGTCTCTTCCCAATTTTTACTCTGCGGAGAAAATTTGATATTTTCAGGTTCTTTTGCTTTCCCCTTTTTTATCTCAACCGTATCCTTCTCAAATGAATAGTCAAGGTTATATAACGGGAAAAGATAATCTTTTTTTCTTTTATCATATCCCCAAGAAAGTTTATTTTCTATTTCAAGAACTTCATTGTAAAGATTAACAATATTTGAAGTCCATTTTTCGTGATTATTTATTTTTACATAAACAGGATGTTGTAATCCCTTGGGTATTCTTAGTCCTCTTCCTAAAACCTGAGAAATTAATAGTTTTGAATTAAATGCCCTCCGTTCATGGGGAACGATTTGAAATACATTTTTAATGTCCCATCCTTCTGTTAGCATACTTACTGATACTATCCACTCCACGGAATTTTCTCTATCATCCACAGTTTTTAACAAGGAAAGGTTTTCTTTTCTTACTTTTTCTGCGTTTGTTACTATGCTTTCTATAGCTCTTTTTTCGTTTTGCGTTGATGGTATCCCGGATGTAACCCATATTACTTTTTTTACTGCTTCTTTATATGAGATATTTTCTTTTTCAGAAATATATTTCACCAACTCATCCCACACTTGAATACAGGTTACAATTTTATCTGTGATAACAATGGTAATTGGCTTTAGATTGTCTCTATACTTTTTCCAATTATCAAGATGATTTTGGTATGTTTCATCAAAACCTTTGTCTTTTGTAGATTCTTCTTCAATCTTATAATCTATTGTTTTAATAATTCCATCTTCCATTGCCTGTTTTATACTATAACGATAAATGACATCATGAAAATACTCGTCATCAATATACGGAGTTCCTGTAACTCCGAGTAAATAATTAAAACTGTAATCACTATTTATCAAAAAATTAAACCATTTTTTTACATTTACATCAGCCTTACTATAAATATGATGAGCTTCATCGCTGACAACTAAAGTTTTCATCCCCTTTCCTTTAAAACTATCTTCAATGGAAGACCCTGTACGTTGATAAGCAGCATGGATATTTTCAATACATATATCGCCTTTTAATATAGGATCATTCGCACTTTTTATTGCAGGAGATGAATAATATGTTCCTAATTCTTCCATAATTTTTACAAGTGTTACATCTCCGCTGAACTTTTTAAATTTTTCCTTAAGTTCTTCTTCAATTGTTAAAGAGGGGCACAAGACAAGTACTTTATCAGCAAAGCCCTCTGCAAGCATAATTTGAGCTACACCGTATATAACCCAGCTTTTACCAGTAGCAGTTGCAAGATCAATACTGAAAGATTTTTTATTTTGAATACGTATATGCGATAAATATTGTTCGATATTATTATATTTTTTCTTTAGACTATTACTCTGATTATAAGTATATCTAACAATTTCTTCTGTATTATTATATTTTTTTGTGATAAAGAAATGAATAGCTTTTTTTATTGCTTCCCTTATATGTTCAAAATCCGGCGTTGTAAGAGCTTCAAGAAATGCATCATATTTATCTACAATTGACAATGTTTCAGGAGAATTATCATTTATTTGTAATATAAAATCTTGATTTTTATATTTGATACTCATTTAAAATCTCCTTTACTTTTAACTATTTTAAGTTCATTGCCATATTTATCCATATAGATTATCATCATCTTGTTCCCTTTAAAATCATTTTCTGAAATTCTTATCTCTGCCTTTGTCTTCTCTTTATTTAGAATATCATTTGACCAAAATACTTTATCAAAGTTAAAATAGTCATCGTTATAGTTTGTATCAATCAGTACCATTGAAAATGTTTCAAAATTCTTAAAATCTTCAGGATCATAAATGAGTGTGTTTGACTTAAATTCATTTACTTCAATTACAAAATCTTTTTTGTTTTGATTAAATATTGTCCTTTCTTTTGGGCATTTTCTTTTATACTCTGCATTGATTAAAGGCTGGGAAATAAAATCAAATCCCACCGCATCAATCACTTCATTTATATCATTTTCGTTTGTAGGCTGCTTTAAGCTCCCAGGCTCTCCTTTTTCTAATAATGCCATAAGTAAAGAAAGAGGAACTTTAAGAAAAACATAAGTTGTGTTACCGATTTTTATCTCATCTTCCATAAAATCCATGGCAACAATTGGAGCAATCACATAAAATCTATCTCCTGCTTTGCCCCCCAATATGTTATGCAATGTCTTTACATATTCTCTATCCAGTACAAGATTTTTGTAGTTGGGATAATCCCATATAAAAGCGGAATAAACGCTTATATATCCATCTGCTTCAAACGCACAAATCTTATGGGGCTGAAGCCTTACATTAAAAAGTTGGGCAACAAAGGGTTTATATTCTTTCCAAGTTAATTCAAGGATTTTCTTATTATCATATATTCCAGCATAATAAAGGGTAAATTCTTTAGCTTTAAGTGGTTCTACTTTTTCTGTCTTTTCTTTTGGTTCTATAAAAGAAATTAAAAATCGAACTTTATCTACCTGTATAATTTTTTGTTCGGTATTACCATCTTTATTTTCTAAAACTTCAAGTTCTTGTACCTTGAATTTATCTTCGGGACAAATTAAGGAAATATTTTTTATTTTATTGCCTGATAGTTTTTCAGATATTAATTTAGCTAAATTTTTAAGAAAATTATTGGTAATTAACAAATCACCTTTTTTTGCCTTTTCACTTACAAAGAAAAGCCCTTTTGAATTTTTGGAATGTTCTGCAAAATCGCTCACTCTTTCATAATCCCTTCGGTTATCTTTTTGGACGGAGCCTATTTGTGTAGTAAGGTTAAGCATTCTTTTTTGTATTGTATAAATTGCCAACTTTCCACAATCAATGCCTATCCAACGCCTACCAAGTTTTTCTGCAACCGAAAGTGTGGTTCCTGATCCTGCAAAAGCATCAAGAACAATGTCTCGCTCATTGGAAGACATTTCTATTATTCTTGCAAGTAAAGATTCTGGTTTTTGTGTAGGATATCCTATAGCTTCTTTTGAATTTGAACCTATAAGCTCTAAGTCATTCCATAAATTACCAATTTTCCTACCTTTGTACTCATCCGCATATCTCTTATACCTTGGCTTTCCGCTTCCCGTCCAAAATATACAATAAGGATTTTCTTTTAATCTTTTATCAAATGTTTCTTGTGCCCATCTCCATCCAATTTTTGAAACCACTTCTTTGCCTTGAATATATCTTATTTCTCCTGCACTATATGAATTAGATGTTTGTTCTAATTTTTCATGTGTAAACCTTCTGCCCGTTTCTGACTCAATATACGGGAATTTATTTTCTAATTCTTTTCTTGTTAGCCCTTGATATAGTTGGTTAAAAATAGGGGTTTCTCTTTTTTTATATAAATAGATATTCGAAACCATATTGTCTAATCCGTTAGAGAGATGATGTCCAGGGGTTGCCTGAAATATTATCTCATTCATAAAATTATATTCTCCAAATATCTCATCCATAATTGCTTTTATATAATGCCCTTTTTTCCAATCAAGATGAATATATATAGAACCATCATCTGCAAGTATTTCTCTCAATAAAATTAATCTTTTTCTTAAAAACTCAATAAACTGAGCTCCTATAATTTTATCCCTATAAGCTTTTTCCCTGTCTTTCATAAAATCCTGCTTAGTAGCGAATGGTGGATCTATATAGATAAGTTTTATTTTGTTTTTAGTTTTTAAACTGTTTTCTCCCCGCTGGTCTTCGTATATAGTTTTTAAGGCCATTAGATTATCGCCAAATACAAGCATATTACTCCAGCCATCATCAAAGAAATTATCATTATTAAATGAACGTATTTTTTGAAAAGGTGCAACGGGTGTACGGGCAATAATATCCTCTTTTCGTGCTTTTCCTTTGTAGGCAAGCTTGTAATCCTTCGTTGCCTCTATGTACTCCACATTATCACTTGCAAATAGCTTTGCCTTATAAAAAGCAGGCAGTGTTTTCCCCTGCTCAATTAGTTCGATAATTTTCTTTTTTTCCACTTCAGTAAGTTTCATATTATCCTTCCTTCTAAATTTACTTTTCTATCGATAATTATTTAATAATTGGTTTTTAAAATCGGAAATAAAAAATTATTAATTGTATAATGCCGGTTTACTTTGAAAATATGAAAGAGTAGGTCACAATTTGTGATATATTGTATTTTTAATACCATTTTATAATACGACAAAATGTTTATAAAATCCTTCTTTTTTTTAAAATATATTTCAAACTTTCCAGTATGTAATTCTTGGTATTTACCGATAAATCGGTAAAAACGGTTGCAGGTTGTTAGAAATAACAGAAAATAGCAAAAAGCGGGTTGCGATAAATCGTGGAATATCGCGGAAAATGTCCTGGTAAATCAAGGGGATATCAGGGAGCAGGTTAGTATTGAAATAATAAATAAGCAATGAACTTAATCTTTTGAATTTCAATTTTAATGACTTATAATATTTATAAAAAAGGTAGTGAATATGAAAAAAAAATTGAAGAAATAATCAAAGAAAAAGCTAATAATATTTACGAAAAATATTATTCTGACAGTCCAGAAAATGTAGTAAATGATGCAATAAACGATAAAGCAAATTTAGTCAAAGAGATTTCTTTTATCTTAAAAAGAACCTTGATCACCCCCAAAAGAAAAAGATATTTAGATAAAAATTATATTTTATCTGCCACCGATACTTTTGGAGCCGATTCAAATATATTTTTCTCCCCAAATTTTGAAGAATCTCTAAAATATCTCTCACCTTTGGTCGCATTAGATCTTTTTGAAGAAAAATATTTAGACGATGTCAACAGATTTTATGCTAAGGAACATCTGATTCACCAAGAAGACAACGGGATTATCCCATATTTTACAGTAAAAGAATTATCTTGCTTATATAAAAATTTTGCTTTGTTTATTGAAGATAATAGTAAATCTTTAATAGAAACGGGCTGGCCTGAGTATAATTTTACTGATAGTGTATGGCTTTTTTGCAAATTAGCACCGAACTATCCCATTAACCTACCTAAATATATTAATAATTTTTATCGAAATAAAAATCCTCATAATGATCCCTATTTCTTCGTAAAAAAATATTTCTTAAACGAAATCAATCAATTCAAGAAATATAAAGGAAGAACAACATCATTACCCAAAAGACTGTCCCATAAAGAGATTGGATATATCGAGGAAATGAGGGAGAAATTCCTGGATTTAAAGAAATCAGTCTTGTATGAGATCACACAGCACCTTTTTCTGGAATCTACCGATAAAGACATCTGGCTTCAGGATTGTTTGAGAATGCTTTTCAGTAGATTCTCAGAAAAGGATCTTCAGATGATTGAAACCATTGATAATAAATATGACCAAATAAAGTTATTCAATTATTCATTGAATGGGGGATTGAATAGCTTAATTGATGTCATTATATTTTGCTATAAAGAAGACAAATTCGGGAAGATGAACCTGGAAAAGAATATGATGAAATCCCTTTTAAAAGGATCGAAATTTGCCTATCAGAAAAATATCAGTTCTTATTACCAGTTGGATCAGTTTACCGAAGATGAACTGGAAATGAACCGATTTAAAAATATAAGGAATCAATTGGATAAAGAGCTGCGTAAAATTGATAAAAAAATAGCAGAAAACAAACCGTATATTGCCGATACGATAGAACATGCGAAAAAAGAAAGCTTGAATATAAATTGTTTGATCAAGAAAAAATATTACCCCTTTATCCATAGTCTTATCGAATGTTTTGAAAATGGTGAAAGCTTTGAAATAAGCATACCTTTCTTAAAACAATATCCTACTCCTTCTCACAAAAAATTCATTCCCTTAAAACTTCCATCCGGCACCAAGTGGGAACATATCACTATACAATTTTTAGATTATGATAAAGTGAAAATACAGGCACCCAATCATTTTAAAAGGATAGCCGATTTTCGAAAAATGGGTTTTGAAAACCTGAAGAACGGGAGACCGAATAAGCAATGGGAGCTACTGTATGATCTCTCCCGATACCGGGGAGATCTATCCTGGACGATATCAACCTATCGTAAAAAAGTTGACTCCCACCCCCTTTCCACTCCCAAGATAAGAAAACAGATTCAAAGGTTATCCGAATCTTTGAAGGCTTACTTTAATATCAACGAGCCTCCGTTTTATGATTATGTAAAATATGAGGCCTATAAAACCAAGTTCTTCCTACTCCCCGATCCGCTCAATACTAAAAACCTCTGTGACGTCACAGAGACCTTCTAAATTATTTTCCAAAATTAAAATCCTTTATTTGCAACGCTTCTGACACTTTTTTTTCGTCCTCTGTGACATGTCACTAATTATATATAGAGGTGAAAACATATGGCGAAAAAATATTCTTTCAAATATTCCAAAGATTTTCTAGATAGGACCATCAAAGTATGGCAACCCTACTTCCCTGCTCCGCTGTCCTTAAAAGATGCAAGAGAGATCATCGACAACATGACGGCTTTATTTAGCTTTTTGATCCAGCATGACAGAAAATCAGATGGGAATAAATAACAGATCTATTAAAAAATTAATTAAAGTATTAGGAGGGTAAGTAGAATCATTGAAAAGTAGGATTTTTCATTTATGGGATAATCAGGAAAGAAGAATTGTATCTGTTGAAGCGACTAAAAAAGAGGGTAAAAACTGGATAGCTCTGTGTCCTTTTCATCCGGATGAACGTCGGCCTAATTTATATATCGACGAAGAAAAAGAAAAATATCACTGCTTTGCCTGTAATAAGAACGGTTTTCTTTATAATCCAAAATACCGCAAATTAAAATACAGCTATCATAGAAATATTGCCGCCACTTATAATTATAAAGATGAAGAAGGAAATTTATTATACCAGGTGGTCCGCTACAAACCGAAAGGATTCAGCCAGAGAAGACCTGACGGAAATAATGATTGGATCTGGAATATGAAGGGTGTTAATTCGGTGCCATATCACTTACCCGAAGTAATCCAATCCGTTGAGCCGGTTATGATTGTAGAGGGAGAAAAAGATGTCGAAAGCTTGAGAAGAATGGGATTCACTGCTACCACCAGTCCTATGGGAGCCGGAAAATGGAAACCATCTTATAATAGATATCTAAAAGATAAGGAAGTTATTCTCATACCTGATCATGACCAACCGGGATACCAACACTGCCAGAGGATTGGACAGTCTCTCCGGGGGATCGCCAACAAAATCAAATGGTTGAAACTGCCCGGTTTAGAAGAGAAAGAAGATATAAGTGACTGGATAGAAAAAGGCAATACTAAAGAAAATCTTTTACAATTGATCAAAGAAGCACCTGATTTTATTCCTGAAAAATATGATGAAAGAAAAGGAACCGGAAAGACGGTTAATTCAATGCTGAAAGACAGGACAAAATCTATTGTTCCTGACCTTATTCATTTAGTAAGGGATCAGGAAAGAACCAAATATCTATTCTGCAAAAAAGGACAATGGATCATTGAGGAATATTTTATTAAAGATGATAAAAGATACTCTCCCAAGCAGAATCTTCCCATTAAAATACTGAATCCAAATATTATTAACAGATCCTTAAATTTGGACATCGCACGGCTTACTACTGAAATTGACGCTTTTATTAAAAGTTATCTGGAGATGCCGCTTGATTCCGATTACATGATTCTTTCTATGTGGATTTTTCATACTTATTTAATCGAAAAATTTAACACAACCCCTATCCTTTATTTTTACGGGGTCAAGGAAACAGGAAAATCGAGAGCAGGAGAAGTCTTGAGCGAACTGGCTTTTCGAGCCCAAAGATTAACTTCTCTGACTGAAGCAACTTTATTTCGTTCGGTTGAACTGTTTAAACCCACTCTCATCATCGATGAAATCAAACTCCTGGGAAAAGGAGGGAATCAAGGACTGGCAGACCTGATCAAAACCACTTATAAACGGGGATTAAAAGTATCGAGAATTAACCTGAATAAATATGGTGAAGACCAGATCGAATATTATGATACTTTTACCCCGCTGGTCATCTGTACTACGGAGGCCATTCCGGATATTATTGAAAGCCGGTGTATTCTCTTTATTATGCAGAAAAACAGCAATCCGCAGATAGAAAGAAAGATTGATATAAAATGGGCTAATGATTTGAGAGAAAGACTAACCGTTTTTCGGGCAAATTATATGGCTAAGGAATTGCCTGAAGCCCAATATATTGCCCGGGGAAGGCTTAACGAAATCATGTTTCCGTTATATCAATCCCTATTGTTGGTCGGGTCGGAAAGAAAAAATGAGTTTATCGATATAGTAAAACGAATACAAAAAAATAAAGAGAATGAAGAAGGAATGAGCCTGGAGGCTGAGATTGTTAAGGCTATTGATGATGAATGTCGGGAGAATCAAAATAGGCAATTCTTAACTCAAGTTATTTCTAAACGCTTAAATGAGATCCGGTCGGAAAATGAAAAGATTTCTGATCGTGCAGTCAGCAGCCGAATTAAAAGATTGGGATTTGGCAAAATAAGGTTCAAGAATGGAAGAATGGGTTTCCGTATCGATGAAGAAAGACTGGAGTCCTTGAAAACTAATTATAAAATTACCCGTGATCCTGAAGGTTCTGAAGGTTCTGAAGGATAATATAAAAGGCGTGTATAACTCTTCTGAAGAATCTGAAAGATGTATATATACCCAACTTTGGTATCTATATAAAGGTTTTAAAGGTTTATGCTCTTGCATACCCTGCCCTCTTACCTTTCTCTATCCTTCAGAAGCTTCAGAACCTTCAGAAGCTTCAGAAATTTCATTAGCTTTTAAAAAAAGAAGATGACCTTTTTAAATAAATAAAATAGTTGACTTTTTCTTTTAATGTTGTATTATGTGTATATGATAGAATTATTAGAAAAATTAGAAATTTATAGATTGAAAAACAAAATATCCCAAAGAAAATTAGCCGAAAAATTAGGAGTTGCCTATAATACGGTTAACCGCTGGTTTACCGGCAAGACCATACCAAACAAGATTCAGCAATATCATATTAAAAAATTGCTTGAGACTTCAGATAACACTTCATAAGCAAATGTTTTTTTATTAGGGGGATTATATGAAAGCCATTATTTTAGCCCGGGTTTCAACTAAAGAGCAACAAGAAGAAGGCTATTCCATTCCAGCTCAAGTAAGGCGACTGACTGAATATGCTAAGAAAAAACAATTAACAGTATATAAAACTTTTCAAATTACTGAATCCTCCTGTTTAGATACCCGGAAAGAATTCGAAAAAGTTATTACTCTTATAAGACACTCAAAGGAGCCAATTACATTAATTACTGATACCGTAGACCGATTGCAGAGAAGCTTTCGAGAATCGGTTATTTTAGAAGATTTCCGAAAATCAGGAAAACTGGAACTTCACTTTTTCCGGGAAAATTTAATCCTAAACCAAAACTCAAACAGTAATGATTTAATTCGCTGGGATATGGGCGTGATGTTTGCAAGAAGTTATGTTCTTCAGTTAAGTGATAATGTTAAACGGAGTATTGAACAAAAATTAAGAAATGGAGAATGGATTACAAAAGCCCTATCGGATACATTAATACTGCGGATGAAGAAGGAAACAAAACGATTATTCCTGACCCCGAAAGAGCCCGCTATATTAGGAAGATATTCGAGATGTATGCCACCGGAAATTATTCCATGAGTGTAATCGGAATAGAAATGAAAAAGCTTGGCTTAACTAATAATAGTAAGTCAAATAAACCTGTTTCCACGAGTCAAATTGATTGGATCTTAAAAAACCCCTTCTATTACGGACAAATGAGAGCAAAAGGGAATCTCTACCAACATCACTATGATCCCCTAATATCTCTATACCTTTTCAATAAAGCGCAGGAAGTAAAGAAAAATTGGCATAAAAAACCTTTTCAATATGCTGCCAAACCTGCCATTTTTCGCGGCCTTATAAAATGTGCTGAGTGTGGCTGTATGATTACTCCTGAAATCAAAAAGGGCAAATATACTTATTATAGCTGTTCGAATTATCATAAAGTTCATAAAAAAAGAATTTATGTTAAAGAGGAAGAATTATTAAAACCTATATATGAAGTTCTTAAGAGCATTCAGATACCTAATAATATTTTAGAATGGCTTACCAAAGAGTTAAAAAGAATTCACGAAAATAAAAGTTTATTCCATCAGGAAAATTTAAAAAAATTACAAAAAGATTATGATATTTTAGAAGATCGTATCAGTAAAATGTATGATGATAAACTTGATGGATTGATATCGGAAGAACTCTATCTAAAAAAGGTAAAAGAATACAAAGAAAAGCAAAGGGATATTTTAATTCAAATAGAAGATCATACCAAAGCAGATGAAAATTTTTACATAACCGCTCCCAAAATTCTTAATTTAGCTAATCGAGCTCTGGAGATATTTGAAAGTTCTGAAGTGAAAGAAAAAAGGGCTCTGATAAATTTATTACTTCAGAACCCTTTACTTTCTGGGCGAAAGCTTTTATTTTCCTTGCGTTCACCCTTCTATATGATAGCCAAATGTGGCCAAAATGAAAACTGGCTCCCCAGACAGGACGACTTTCGCAACTTTTGCATGATTGATGAAACTGAAAAAGTGTATCAAAAGTTAGAAGAAATAATCAATACTTGAAATTATCATTGATTATCAACTCTCTTACGAAAAGTTGGAAAAAGTTACCAAATTATTGAGATAGTACAACTGTCTAACTTTTACATTGACAAAACTTAAAATCCTCTTTTCTTCTTAAGTTCATTACTAAAGAGAATTTCATGAAGTTTATAACCTGGGACGACTGCCGCAATTCCCATATTTGAAAATGCAATTGGTATCTCCTTAGTTTCGACAACCTTAATCTCATGGGCATCGAGAAAAGTACCCTGCATAACACCCGCCAGTTTGATTATGGGGGATCCAACCATGAGGCTTCCCGGTTCTCGGTCGCTACCCAAATAGAAAAATACTGGCGAACCGCTGTTGCCACCATATGATCCGGCTTCAATAAGATAAAGATCCATTAGCTTCTTTTGCCATTCAATTTTTTCATCCGTTACAAGAGCAACGCGGCCAAATCTAACAATAGGGTAGTTTCTTTCAGACCCCATATAAGGTGTAAATAGGCCAGTGAAAAATACATCAGAACCTTCACGAATTTTTAGTTCTTTAAATGCCTCTTTTGTTATGATCATATCTTCAGGGAGAAACTTAAAATCAAACTTCTCTTGATCAGGGAGAAACGGGATAATAGCTATATCTACCGAAGAATCACTGTGTGTAAAAACATTACGTTTTTCGCCTTCAGTAATTATAGGAATAACACCAATCTGAGAGCCACCTTCTTTTTTGTTCAATCGAACGAATACTGTATCAAGAAAATCTGTTGTGTCTGACTTGTATAGAACGTGTTTCGCTGTAACCAAATAAACACTGAAGAAATCAGGAGCAGAAGTATTCTTTACACCAACAAAAAAACCTGTTCCATTAGCACTGAGCTCCCCTTTCTCGTTTTTAATAAAAATAAAAGCGACTACAGACTTAACCTCAGATGGTATTGGAGTTGCCATTGAAATCCCTCCTAACATAAAAATAATTAATATTACAATAATTAAACTACGGATATACTTTTTAATTTGCATATTTCTCACCTCCAAAAAATGATAAATCAATTTCCTCTGTCCTTTACCTGAAAAATATTTTCTCCTAAATATCTTATTATATATAGTTAGGAATATATCGTCAGTGCTTCTTGTATAAAGCTCTCCAGAGTTCTGTCCGGTAACAGTCCTTTTACCTGAAAGTTTGGATACTTTTGGTATCTTGCCCCTTCGGTTCCTTTTCCAAATAAGAAAAAATCTCTCCTGTTACCTTCATACAGGTTACGATATTAAGTTAAAATTAATAAAATAAGTGTCGTTGGAAACTAGTCTTTTATACTGTGTTATCTGATATATTGGACGGCTTTTTTGTTCTTAATGTATAAATTAATAAAAGGCCATTTATGATAATAACAATAATAATACGTTCGTATGCGTACGTGGGATTCAGGGAACTTCCTTCATCCAATGAATATTTATTATAACTACCCACATAATAGTATTTCCTTCCCTCTGTGCCGTCCGAATCTTTAGCAGATATTCGATAATATTTACCCTCTTCATCCTTTAACTCTTCACGTCTACTATGAAAACCCCTCCATACCCAGTTATCTTTAGATTCATATTTATAAAGTTTATCTATCTTTATTGCTGGGGCTAATATAAAAAAGGAAATTAACAATAATAATATCCAACACACAACCAATTGCTTATTATTTAATTTGATCATAATTGAAACCTTTCCTCAAGAAAACTTATTTTGTTTCGGTCCTCCAACATTTTATATTCACTTAAAAGAATTATTTTCTAACAACCAATTGCTTAATTAACAAAACTATTTTCGATTAAATATTTTCGACCTTTCGGTCTTAGATGGTAATTTGGAGGTCTTCCCATAAAATATCCAACTCCTATATATTCTTTTTTCTCTAATTCTTCCAAATGATAATTAATTTCTACAATTGACAATTTTAGATATTCTGCTATTTTTTTGTCTGTTACATCTTCAATACCTTTTTCTTCGGCTTTAGCTAGAACTTTAAGTATATTATTTTTATTTTCATCAAGAATCTTGCTTCTACTACTTTTTTCTTCTATTTTAATTTCGTTTAATATTTGTTTTAATTCTGTAAAATATTCATCTCCTATATCCCAAAAACTTTTAAAAGATTTACCACCGTCCATTGTTAATCTATGCCTTTGAAGTTCCTTGATTTTAGAAATAATCATATCGAATTTTGTTAAAATATGTTTTTCTGCCTTCTTTTCGAGTTGAATTCTAATATCTATTAATTCATCAACAAATTTTCCTAAAATAATTTTAGCTTCTTCAATGTTAATAGGTTCACTATCTTTCTCAGTGTTCCATTCAATTTCTGATTTTAATATCTTATCTTCAATAAATGATTTAAGTGAAGCTTGACTTAAATAATCCTTACTCATTTCCTTATTAGATATATTTTTTTCTCCTGTAAGTTCTCGGATTTTAAACGTTAAATGAGTAATGATTTTTTCACGTAGTTCGGTTATAGAACTATAATCTTTAACAAGTCCATTTTTCATACATTTTGCCTTAAAATTCTTTAATCTTTTATATTGCTCTTGATCAATGCTCTCTGGTACAACCGGTATTGAAGAAAAATATAACATCACGGGTTTACCTGCATCAATAAATTTTTCTATTTCTTCAACTGTGCCTGATTCAGCTTCACCAGTATATGTACCTATTCGAGTCCAAAAAGCCCCAATTAATATATCGCAAGTATCAACTAATTGTCGATTAATTATTTCCTGTGGTCTACTGCCCATTTCTGGTGTAGACTGGGTTTCCCACATTACTGGCAATAGAGAAACTTTAAATTGTTCTGAATTTAACGAATTCCAGAAATTAATTGCTTCGGGTATTGCTTTTCTTTCATGTATTAAATCACTAGGTGATGCAATTAATATCTTATATACTATAGTATTATAAGTCATTTTACTTTCTCCTTCTTATTATAAATAATATTTTTAAATTATTATTTATTTTAATTAAGAGATGTTATGGTCTTAAATAAGCTTTTCCTCTAATTTTAATCACAAATACAGGCCACTTTAAAATCACCCTTTTTATATTGAGTAATCCATTGCTCTTTTAATTCACTTAAATCTGCTTTTTGTAAAGTAACCTGCTCAAGGCCTACACCCCCAGTTAAGCTAATTTGTCTGCTTCTGGTTTCAATATGTGTTTGGGTTGTATTTTCAGTTGTCCGCTCTTTTATTATTTGTATTATCGGGGTTTTAATGGGAGTAGAAACATAAGGGAAGTTATGTAAAAGTATTTCATCAAATATAAATCCTGTTTCATAAAGTGCATTTAGCAGTGAAGTCCAGCGAGAAAGTTCGTGTAATTCATATAAAACCGGATAATACTTGGCATATGATAGAAGATTACTTTCAAAATGTTTAGTCCATTTATAAGAACAAGAATCATAATCAGGATCAAAGGTACTTTCTAATTTTCCATTAATCATTTCCATTCGTTCAGTTTTAACTGATAAGGGATCCCCGATAATTTTAACCACTTTTAAATCAGGATCATACTGTACGATAGTATCTTTTGTAGTAAACCAATAACGATGCCATTCTTCCTCGAAGTACTGGTCATCGAAAGTAATTTCAGGCATGTAATTCCACTCAGATTTATAACTACCTCGAATATTTATTGGTTCACCCGTTCTATTTTCATAACCACCTGATAAACATTTCATTACTCTATCCGCTTCAAACATGACCATTCCAACATGGGTATCCTCTGCCATGCCTCCATAATAGACTAAACCATATTTATCCATATCATTTTTGTTGGGTGGTGGATCTATGGTCTGCCAAATACAATGGTCGGGACTGGTAAAAATACCTCGTATTAAAACAGCAATATCTTCAGGATATCTGATGGATTTAATTTCCTTATTTGATAATTTCTTTTCTTCAATAGCGACATAAAGCTTCCCTTTTTCTACAAATATTCCTATTATGTCACCTTGATTACGAATTATATTAACTTTTTCTAAATTAATAGATATATTTTTTACATCTTGCTGGGGATCGTATTCAATATAATCTTCTTTTATATTTCCAATAATTGCTTTAGTTTTTACTGATGGAGTATTTATTTTATAATCTTGTCTTTTTTGTTCATATTTATCAATCCATTCGTAATAGGTGCAATCCTCTCCGCTAGTAATGTAATTTATTGGTTGTACTTTTATGTACATTTTGGTTTCATCTAAAGTAATTTTTGCATAAATTGATAAAGAAAATATCATGAAAGCGATAGTTAATATTATGAAATAATTTAACCTTTTCACAAATAACACCTCATTTTTTTTAATCCCCAACTACATAACAATTTAAGATAAATTAGAAAAAGTTACCAAATTATTGAGCTGGAATAACCGGTACTATTTATTTAATTTAAAGGGGAAATATTAATTGTCCAACAAAATTGGATGTGTCCTTATTTATTCGTGAATTAGCTTCCAATGTTAAAATTTTTAAAAATATCTGTTCTTGTTTTATTAAAATTCTCTACCAACCCACGTTTCAAATACTGGTATATTATGTTTGCTTGGTTTCTCTTTTGAGGTATATAAAATTACATAGTTCATATTCCTTCTTCCCGTAAAACAAATTCCTTCTTCACATTGATAGCTATAATAAGTTTTTCGCCATGTTCCAGTATTAAAATAAATTGCCTTCAACTTTTTTCTATTTTCAGGATTGAAATAAAAAAGAGGTTCTTGAAGAGGAACATGTGTATGGCCCATAATAATATAGCGGATATTATCAAGTTGTTTCTTATCTACAACATTGTAAATAAGATTTGTCGTTCCTATCCTCTCAGAAATAGAAGCACTAATCTTCAAAAGATAACCAAGTACATTTAATAAACTTTCCGAAGAAAATAGTTTAATTTTTTGTAAACCTATACTAAGGTATTGAACTACATCAGAAGTATCAAGTGGATGCCATTTGTTATATTCTTTTACATACTGTAACTTATCAAAGCCTTGCATTACCTCAATTATTGTATCTTGGATTATTTGCTCTAATTGGGCGTTTTCTTTAATTTGTAGAAATAACCATTCCAATGTCGCTTCAACTGGTCGAATGTTATCAATTTCTTGAAAATTTTGTTTCAATTGATTTAATTCCTTTTCCCCTACTAATTTTTTTATTTTAACCTTTTTTATTAGTTCACCCGGAATTTTAGTTACTATCTCTGTTGCAATGAGGTCTCCAATTGGAGTTTTTTTATAATCTTTATCACTATAGCCTGAACCTCCCGCATAATTAAAACTATCGATTTCATGACCATGTGAGGCATAAACCCCATATTTTAGATCACAAAAGTAATGTTTAAAATTTTCGTTGTTACTGGTTTTCAAATCTAAAAGTTCAATTACTCTTTCTTTCAACTCATCTATCATCCAACAAAGTCGATCATGATTTCCGGGAATATAAATTATTTCTACATTAGTATCTTTAAATTGCTTTTCTAATTTTTTCTTTGAAAGTAAATTCAGAGTCTCTTTATTTTTCTTCTCAATTTTTTCTAATATAATCTTTGCTCTTTTCTTCATTTTTATTTTCTTAGTATTATTTCCCCAAGGCCTATCTTCTTCTTTTTCTTTAAACCACTCTTCAGTTCTAAGGAGATCAAATATGTCACCTAGAAATACTATTTTTACCTCTTTGTCTTTATTCTTAGTTTTATCTGAATGCACTTTGATGCTTTCTAAAAATTTTTTGAAAGCATCTGCAGGAATATTGTGATGCCCTGCTGTCTCATCCATAAAATGCAAATCACTAATAAAAACTAACATATTAATTCCCTCCTTTAGATATTTTCACAGATCATAAACAAGATTGGTGGTTAAATGGTTAGTATAGTTATTAGGATGTTGCTTAGTGGGTCTCTTGGGATAGAGAAAGAATGCTACTCTTGTGCTAAATCTTAGATAACATAGCTTTTTATCTTAGTATAATGATATTATAGACATTCTGCTTGAATTAAAAATAGACTTCTTCAATTTATTTTTAATAGACTGTTTTCTTTTTACTACGGTTCTATTTAAAAATCCTTCTTTTTCTGGAAAATAATTCAAAAAAATAAAAAAGCCCTTCAGCTAAATGCCAAAGGGCTGGAAATTGACAAGCTCCCCAGACAGGACGATTTTCGCAACTTTTGTATGAGGGAGGAGACTGAAAAAGTGTATCAAAAATTAGAAGAAGCAATTGGGGTCTGTTAAGAATTTAAAAGAGCAGAACCTCAATAAAGAAGTTTTGCCTATGTTATTGTATGGCCCCTCTTATTAGAAATCTTTAGAACTTTTTCTTGGGGTGAAATTATAGAAGAATTACAAAAAACCTATAAACTAAAAGAATTAATTAATGTTTCAAGATACTCTATATAAAGTACTTTATTGTTTTTTTTCTTTATCTAATTTAAAAGTAAAGTATTAATTATCAAAGAAAATAGGATATGCTCATTTATTCTATTTATTCACATTTATTCAAAGATGTTTTAACCGAGTGTCCGGAAGAGAAAACCATACTTCTTCGAAAGACTTACTAATTGTAAGATCTATTTTTTGTCATTTATTTTTACTATAGGTTTTATGTTTTCTATCAAGGCCGATTACTTCAAATATATTGTCAAGGTTAAATAAACCTAATATTCTGGCTTCTTCAATATCAAAAGCCTTAAATTGAAACAGGGGTAAATCTTTTATTTCCTTGTTATATTTTAATTTTTTAATATCGCTTGGTAATTCTTCTTCGTTCCAATTTACGTCATGAGCATGATAGCTTTTATTCTCTATTATTTCTTGCCACGTTAAAGAGGATAAACCTTTCAATTTTTTAAAAAGTACATAAAAACTTCTTGTGTTTTGTATTGTTTTAAATGAACATTTTTTACTATCACATAAATAGTAATTGAAAGCAAAAATTGGCCTCTTTCTCCTATAAGCTGGTTTAGATTTTACAAATTTATATTTGAGATTCTGATTTTTGGGTTTAGTTTTTATTGTTCCGAAATCAAAATATTGATTATTTTTTCTTTTTGCCAATTACAAAAATCCCTTATTTTTTAATGCTTTGCCCATAAAGTTTTGTATAGAAGTCTTTCATTAAATCGATTCCTATTATTTGAGTTCTTGTTTTATATGATTTTTTCCAAGGAGCTTCTCTATGTGATAAATCTACTAAATCATGAGCAGAATAATTAATAAATTGGTCATAGAATTCATCCAAATATTTTTTATCCTCTTTATCAATTTTTTTGATATTTCTTTCAAAATTCTCTTCAAGTATAATAGGAGTATATCTATATTTCTTGTATTTATCGTAAACATTTTTTACAACTGGCCCAAAATCCCAAGCAAATATTTGATCTTCAAATAATGGTTTATCGAAATTTACCAAATACCATGCTTGAGCATAATATAACAATTTTTGCATCTTTAAATTTGTAATTAAATCACCGTCTTGATTTGCTTTATAAAGAAAATATTTTGCAACGTTTATTGCTTTCATAGCGCTTGTAGCGCCTCCTTTAATAGTTCTTTGTAAATTATTTTACCATAACGATTATCCAAAGGCAAATTAAACCTATTTTCTAGGTTTTCATCTTTAGTATTATTTTGATAGCACACTAGAAAGTATATAAATGTGGAAAAATCAAAGCATTCAGGAGAATTAGAGAGTATATCAGAGAAAAGAAGGCCTACAACGTGGAACTACAGGAGTCACGAAAATATATCATCGATTTAAACGCGTTTTAAGCGTTTTTTTTAAAGTGGCTGGTATGATTCATTAAGTTAGGATAAATTCGTCGCTTATACGCAAAATACGAAGCTTTTTTCAAAAACGCTGAAACCCTTATATTTCAAGGGTTTTATTGATTTTTAGCAAAATCAACCCGCAGATCATTGATTGCATGCTTAATTTCTTTGATTTCAGCAGTAACATTGCGGGAAAATTCCTTTTGATTCTTGATTATTTCGTTAATAAAAAACTCTAATTTCCACACTAGGTATACAGAAAGCACCAGGGGAAAGCCGTTATTTGCTATTAATTTTAGTACATATTCAATATCCAATTAATTGACTTCCTTTCCAAACCCGCTTTTGTCCAGGCCTAATATCCAGGTGTAAGAAATTTTCCTTTTCATAATATCCGATACCCTTAAAACCTATTTCCTGGGCATAAGTAAGGAGATCAAAAAGTAAAAAATCCTTTACGTGGATATCTGCCGCCATACCCAAAAGATGATAAGAGCCGGGAACTCCCCCGACCTTCTTGTTTTCTTCTTTACAGCGGTAACCGGAATTTACATATATAGGCTTGTTTATCACCATCCTTAAATGATTTAATCTTACCAGAAGGTCCGGTGATAACATAACCCGCCTGCAGCAGGGGCATTCAAACTCACGCAAAGAAAAATATTCAGTTAATTCTATATCATTAATTATATCCATAATTATTTATACTTTAAGGTCCTACCGTTTCTTACCACATCCGGCATAGCCTTATATATCTTTTCGTTAATCTCCGGAACAGTGGCTTTCATGAGGTCCTTTACATAGGAAATTTCACCCTCTTTTAAGGTAACCTTTTGTTTCCTTAATATTTCAATTAATTTTACCCAGGCTATTTTCCATTTTTCGGGACCATTCCCTATCCCCAGTTCTTCTTCGGCCCAAAGCATAGCCGCCAGTATGGCCTCTTTTATTTTATCTGCCCTGTCCTGGCCAAACTTGTTTATCATAAATTTGGAGAGCAAACCAACAAGAAAAACAAGAGCGAAATCTAATAAATATTTAGTGACAAATGCTTCTATCATTTATTACTCCTTTCTCTCCCCCAGGGAAGGTCCGCGGTCCCCTCCGAGGAAGAATATTATAATATACTAAGCTCCTACATCCATAACATCAGTAGATTTATAGTCAAGTATCCGAGCATTGACTTTTGCCACTAAGTCATTACCATTATTATGGAAGATATTTTTGGCGATAATAGTATCCATAACTCCTTCAATAGCTGCATCCTGTGCCGCAAAGTCCACATAGTCTCCATCATCTACATTCTTAGGATTATTTAAAGTTAGATTAGTAGTCTTTCCGACACTATCTCTAAACTGCATATAAAGTCTCTTATAACTGGTTACTTCTCCTAATTCGGTTGCCATTATTTTTTCACCTCCTTCTTTATTTGTGATTTATAATTATTAGTGATTATTCAGTAAGTACGGATTCTTTTCCGAATCTGACTTCATCTACGGTATACTTCTGCAATCCGGTTAAAGCGGTAGCTACATCATAGGCATCCTGTTCTATTGCAGTAGATTTGATCTTGTTAAAGGTCTTGCTGTTGATGATAGGTGCTCCGGTATCCGGATTAGTGCCTACTACCAGTCTTAACTGTAAGGCTGAATCACGAGGGACTGTTACGACTATTGCCATTATTTTTCACCTCCTTTTTTTAAATCCCCGATCAGATCGAGGACGGGTTTTAAATCAAGCAAAGCTAAGCTGTATATGTTTATATTATCATATATACATATAATAGTCAATATTAGAACATTATTGCCCTTTATAATGTATAAAGCTTCCTATTTCTTTGATTTCCTTATAAATGCTCCTTATTCTATAAAACTATAAAGGGCTCCTTTCCGATACAAGAAGGGCCCCTTGACTTACCCTATATATAAAACTACTATTTGTAAAATTAATAAAATTAGTTATAATAAGCATAAGAATCTATGTGGTTAATTTTCGAAACTTCACCTAGCGTCGTGCATAAATAAAATAATTCAATTATTTTAATTTAGGCGAAACGGCCATGGAGGTAAATAAAAATGGAACCAATTTATAACCAGAAAGGTTTAACGGTCGGATGGTTAAAAGAGGATGTAATTTACAACATCGATGGTACACCTTGCGCATTCATTAGAAATGACAATATTTTTAATTATGAAGGAGATTATCTTGCTAGGTTGGATCGGGGTTTTTTTAGAGATATTAATGGCGACGCAGTAGCATTCATGCGAGGAGCAAGCGGAGGCCCAATACCACCTGTTCCTGAAGTTGCACCTGTCCCACCTATTCCAGCTATTCCACCAATCCCCCCGATTCCAGCAGTGCCACCAGTTTCTCCTATTCATTCATTAAATTGGTCAAATATCAGTTGGGAAGAATTCCTGAAAGGAGGTTTTTGAAATGACATCATTAGATATGGAAGGTCCATACAGGCTTACCACAGAAAAAATTGATGAGGTGGTTACTAGAATATCTCCTGGTAACTATGCCTTGGGATATGTTCAAGATAGCACATTTTATGTATGCTATATGGGACGGTCTGATGATCATGTAAATGGAAGGCTAAAGCAGTGGGTTGGTGAAAAACCGAACCGATATACTCACTTTAAATTTAGCTATGCAACTTCTCCGAAAGCAGCGTTTGAAAAAGAGTGCAGAAATTACCATGATTTCGGAGGAAGCGATAAACTTGATAATGAGTATCATCCTAAACGCCCAGATGAAACTAATTGGAAATGCCCTGTATGCGATATCTTCGATTAGATAATGTGTGGCTACTTCGCCTAACAGCGGATAAAAGGGAAATCAAGGCTTTCCCTTTTATCCGAAAAATGTTATATAAAATGGTGGTTTTCACTATTTTGGTATAATCCCCCACCTAGAATGTAATAAATTTCATAAGGTATAAACATAAACAAACAAAAAACAAGTGCCTTAAAATCGATTGTAGATGCCCTCTCTTTCTCTCTCCCCCGGTATTTTATTAAAATAATCTGTTAACCTGCTTTTATTTGCTTCCTGTTAAATAACTTCTGATCATCTCATCCCCACGACCGCCCGCCAGGAGCTTTTTTTGCTAAGGAGCTTATTCGAAAGTCTGCCAATACATAACAAGACTCTATCGGACATTCTACGAGAAATAATTTCTCGCTTATCTTATCCGATAAAACTTTGTTATGTATAGCAAAAAAAGCATTATATTTTTAACCAGCTAAAAGCTTTTTCAGCCTGGTAAAAAATATAAAGGCGGGCTAAATGAGATACTTCTTATCGTAGGGCTAAATCTCTATTTCTGATAATCGAATGCCTCCCCTCCCTTCCCTCCCTGTTCCTGTTCACTATACTTCTACGTTTAAATATTTTTTATCTGCCTACATGCGTACACTCCGGGAAGAACAGATAAAAAATACTAAAACTATCCCAAGAGCTTACAGGTGCGACAATGGTGGGCGTTTATAGAAGACTCAGCACCGCAAAAAATGCAAGCAAACAATTTAAGCATAAGAATTTTTTGCGGCACTGGCTTCTACAAACGCCAGGAAAAGAAATTGCAAAGATAAGAAAAAAGATGGGCTTTCCCTGGCGATAGGTGAAAACTACATAAATAAAATGTTTCTTTTCTTTTAATATTTTATTTATGGATGTTTTTACTTATCGCTTAACCGCAAGGAATCCGATAAATAGAGCCACCGAAAGGGGAGATAAAAAATTCCTGCTATTATTTCTTTCATTTATTTTTTATCTCTCTTTTACGGGGAGAAGATTAAACCACCGCTTGCTAACTGCTGCACACTCTATATCAGAATAAAGATATATAAGAGGGGTGTCTTTCCCTTCTTATATATCTTTTAAGCGTTCGTCTTATCTATGCATTACACGATAAAAATAATTCAAATTTTTTTCCTAAATTTTAATTATTTTTTGAGTGTTATGCTTCTCTGCCTGTGCGTATCCGCACGCAGACAGGTCTCTCTGGCAATACTCTTAATCGGGTAAATTACTATTTATCCTGTGAGTGTATTGCTCTTTCTTTGTTTTTCCTCTCTTCTCTTCTCTTTGCGATAGGTAAAAAAATCTTAAATCAAAAAGGGTTTTTCTTTTTGTTTTGAGGTCTTTTTTACTTATCGCGTAAACACAAAGAATCATAAGGATATAGTCACCGAAAAGAAGATAAAAAGTTCCCGCTTATTTACCCTCTTTTACTTTTTATCTTTTTTTTACGGGGAGAAGACTAAACCACAAACGATAGCAAAATCACGAAAAGGTTCGCAAATAGGGGCGGGGCAAGGGAGAGAGGGTCTCGATAATGCCTACGCTTATGCTTGTAGAGTAGGGGGTGAATTGACCGCAGTTTTTCCTTCCCCCTTAATGCTTCCCCCCTATTATAGATAACCTAACCTTAATTTTTTTGCGGTGGTGAATAAAGCGAAGCAACAGCGGGGCATAAGAGCGTTACACCTGCATTTATACTTAGAAGCGTCCCTGCGAGCGTAGCTTTTGAGCCAAGGAGCAAAAATAAAAAGAAGGGGGTTAAGAGGGGGGTCTTAGGGGGGATTGAAGGGGGAAGGAAAGTTACCCGCCCCGCGCGTGGTTTGAGTTGTAAAATTAGGGATAGCAGGAGTGGATTAAATTATTGCTTTGATTTTTTCTTTCTCCTCTTCTTCTCTTCTCTCTGGCGATAGGTGAATAACTACATAAATAAAATGTTTCTTTTCTTTTAACATTTTATTTATGGATGTTTTTACTTATCGCCAATCGCACGAAATCAGATAAATATAGCCACCGAAAAGGGAGATAAAAAAATCCCGCTCTTATTTTTTCATTTATTTTTTATCTCTCTTTTACGGGGATAAGACTAAACCACTATAGGCTAAATTAAATGTGAAATATTAGAGAAAAGTCGTCCTGGCATGGTAATGGTTAATGAGAGAGAGAGAGAGAGAGAGGATCCTCAATTTACTGGGTAAGAGATACTGAAAAAATATTTAAGCCTAATAAAAAAACCGAAAAAAACATATGTTAAATCTTTCGGCATAGCCATATTAAAAGGGAGTGTAATTTCGGAGATCACACTCCCTTTTATGCTTATAATTATAACATTAAAAAAAGAAAAAATCAGAAGAAAATAACAATATTTTTTGTTTTATTTCTTATTAGTAAATCATGGTTTTTCCGACCAACTAAATCCTTCTTTTTCTAATTTCTTCCGGGCTTGATATATTTCCCGATTATTGCCCGTTTTGACCGCTTTAATGCTTTTGGGATCAACGGAGATATATTTAAATGTAATTCTTTCGAGTAATGCTAAAAGCCCTTTAATTTCATCTCTATTTATGTTATCACAATAAACTTCCAGTATGGAATTATCTTCATCTTTAATGTATTTATTAAATAGTTTTATAATAAAAAACCCTCCTTTATCCCTTTAATATATTTTTATTATTTTCAATATTATTTTCTATTTATTGATAAAATCCAATAACTCATTCGCTAAATTAATATCTAATCCTTTAAGAATTTTATATTCATTTAAAGCAGAATCTCTATCTCCGATTTTATAATAGGAAAAACCTAAAGCCTTATGAGCAGTAGCATAATCAGTTTTAATAAGTGTTGCCTGCTTATACTCTTCTATTGCGTCATTATTGAAACCAAGATTATAATAGGCAGCACCCAAGTTGTAGTGGCTCCTAGCATTACCAGGGTTAATATTAACCGCTTGTTTTAAAATATCTATTGCATCTTCATAAAAACCAAGACTGAAATAGGCGGCACCTAGATTGCTGTAGGTAATTATATCATCAGGATTAATATTGAGGGCTTGCTTGTACGCTTTTACTGCATCTTCATATAGACCAAGACTGTGATAGGAAACACCTAAGTTGCAATAAAATTTAGCATTATTGGGATTAATACGGATTGCCTGTTTATACTCTTCTATTGCCTTTTCATTGAAACCAAGAGTATAATAAACAAGACCTAAACCGTAGTAAGAATCGGCATAATCAGGATTAATACTGATCGCCTGCTTTAAAGCATCTATTGCATCTTCATAAAAACCAAGCTTGTGATAGAGAATACCTAAGTTGTAATGGGCAAGTACGTGATTGGGTTTAAAAAGTATTGCCTGCTTGTACGCCTCTATCGCCTTTGTATAAGATTTAAGTTCCCCGTAGCAGACTCCAATTGCATGATATGCCTCAGCTTTTAATGATGATACATCTGTTTCTGCCGCTATCTCTAAATAAGGCAATGCATTCTTATACTCTCTCTTCTCTGCTAAATTTAATGCCTTGTCGTAAGCTTCAACATAAACAGCAATTGGTTTACCCTCTTTAATAATTTCTAGTATTTCCCCGGAAAAACCATATTCAAATATCATTTTAGCATAACATTCCTGTTCTTCTTCTGGTAATTTCTCCAATAGATCAATAAATTCTTTTTCGTATAAATCAAGATTATCAAGGGAAGAAAGATGAAGACTAACTGCCGGGGGAAACTTATCCTTTATATACTCTGTTACATTAATTGTGTCTGAAGCAAAAACCAAAGCTGAAAAAACGATTAAACTGGCTACTATAATCAATAAGATAAAAATAATTCTCTTCATTCAAAAACCTCTTTCAATTTTAGTAAAGCATATTTACTTACTGGTAGTATTCTTTTATTTACTATTTATATCTTCAATCCTTCCGGAATCAATCCACTCTTTTATTATTTCTCTTCTCTTTTCTTTCAGGACAACCCAAAAGTTATCGGATTATTGACCTGGCATGCCTTCTCTATTTAAGAAAATGGGATGTGTCCCTAATTATCCTAATTATCATATTCTTATAAATTATTTATTAGTGATTAGCTATAAAGTCTTCGGAATTTATAATTTTATTTATGATCTCTTCTCTTAGTTCCCATAATTTCATTTGAGCTTCTACTATATTCATAGTATCAGTATACGTTATTTCTTTGATACTAGTATCAATTTTCTTAAGTTCCTCTTTTATAAAATTAAGTTCCTCTTGGTATATTTTTTTCCTTATATTATCTCTGCCGCTCATTTTACTTCCTCCTTTCTTATTTATTTTTTAAAAATAAAGGGACTTTATAACTTCCCATTTTCTGTTTTCGTTTTACATCTTGTGAAGTTGTGAACCCTAATTCCTCCAATTCCTCTTTTCATTTACAATTTTCATTTAAAGTCGATCTAAATTTTTTCGGAATTAGCCTTCTTATATATGCAATCAAAATATTCACGCTACCTACAGCCATAATTAAAATTAAGATCCATCCGCTAATACTGCTAATTTTTACCATATGTAAAAATACACCAGAAAACAAAAATAAGAAAAATGCTATTGGCATTCCAATAACAAGAATGGGTGCAAAAATTTGATCAAAATTATCATATTTTTCTACAAATACAGGTTTTTTAAAATCAATTATCGTTCCATTAAAACGTATATTATTAGTTCCCCCAGTATGGATTATTTGAATTATTGCTCCTTCATCTTCATTAATAAAGTCGAATGATAATTTAGTAAAAGTGTTTGTTTTTTTTAATTCAGATAACATAAAGCCATTCAAAGAATTTTTAGGATAAATTATTTTCGCGTCTAAAATTTCATAACCATTAGCAGTGGAGAATTGAAGAGGGTCTCTCGGTGCAATATCAATTTTACGAATTGCTTGGGAACTATTATTCCACAATAAATATCTAGTTGCTGTAATATTACCTACAGGTTTATTTTTATATTTAGATGTAAAAACGGATATTCCCTTACTATGATTTTGATTTATCTTTGCATTTACTTTAGTATAAAGTATTTCTTTTTTTCGAGTACTTCTTTTATAAAAATAATATGCTGTAAAAAGTGAAATAAAGGTAATTGGTTGTACTTTTAATAAGTTCATAAAGTTTAGAAAATTAACTAATATTTGCTTCATTTTATTTCATATCAGTCCTTCCGGAATTAACCCACTCTTTTATTATTTCTCTCTTCTTTTCTTCCAGGACAACCTAAAAGTTACCGGACTATTGACCTGGCATGCCTTCTCTATTTAAGAAAATGGGTGTCCCTAATTATCCTAATTATCTACTAGAGTATTATCAAACAAAGAACCGTCCCCTGTTTTATCTGTCCCCTGTTTTACCTGTTTTATTTTTAAATCTTCCTGATATGTAATTAAGATAAATCATTCTTCAAATAAAATCTCTTAAAAATTATCAGGTAATATTTCGCCTAATGCTCTTCCTGTTCTTATTAGCGATTCTACATCCTCACCTCTTAATTTACTGTACGCAATTCGGCACATCCAATCAAGCTTAATGAGGGCATTAGCTGGATCTTTATATAGATCATCCATAACTTTACTGATTTCTATGATATGTGAATTTATAAAATTATAGTTAAAAAGTACTATTTCATGATCTGATTCATTTAAATCAATCATTGTCATGGTTAGCATAATACCCTTAGCAATCCCTTTTATATATGAAGATTTAATCACCTCAGATATTTCAACACCATACTCATTATCTAATTCTACAAGACAGTTCCAAAATATCCCAGGACTAACAGTAGGCTCGGCCATACATGGAGTACCTATAAAAAATAATATAAAAGTTGTAAACGTAAATATAACAAATATTTTTTTCAATCTTTAAAACCTCCAAATTAATAATTTTTTATGGTTTACATTTCTTACAAGGTCTTCTTCCTGAAGCTATCGCCTCTTCTCTGGTTTTAAATAAAATAAGCTCTTCTTGTTTTATTTTTTTTACGTAAGAGCAATAAATATAATGAAATACTTCTGACTTTTTTGAAGCAGCATATTTATATTCTTGGGTTTCGGTAGTCTTGGTTTCGGTTTTTACTACTGGTGGTGCTCTGATACTTTCTTTTTCTGTAAAGATCTGATAATCTATACCATCTGTTTTTATTAAAATAGTTCCACTTAAATCTGTCCGATATATTTCTATCCCCAAACTTTGTAAAAGAGATATGGTCTCTTGATGTGGATGTCCGTATTTATTACCTTGACCACAACAGATAACTGCTATTTTTGGCCCTACTGATTTAATAAAGAGAGGAGAAGAACTGCTGGAAGATCCGTGGTGAGCTATTTTTAGAATATCTACATTGAGATTACCTCTCGATTCAGCTAAAAGCTGCCCTTCTCTCTCTTTTTCGATATCTCCGGTAAATAAACAGGAAAAGTCTTTGTAATCCAACCGCACCACTACAGAATTATTATTAAGTTCGGAACCTTTGATAAGAGGGGTAGCTGGAGGAAGAATGGTAAGACTCAGAGAACCCAAATTAATCTTCCGGGAAATGCCTTCATAATAATTAATATTATATTTATCAATAGCGGTAATCATCCTCTGATAGGTAGCGGTAGTATGAGGTATCCCTGGATCAATAAAAGCCTTAGGTTTATATTTTGCAATAATCTTATTCATGCCGGTAATATGGTCAGCATGTGCATGAGTAGCAATTAGAAGATCAATTTGGGAAATTTCAAGATTTTGCAGGTATTTTAGAATTAAACTTTCATCAGGACCAGAATCAATCATTACTACTTTATTATCAGGAGCAATTATTATAGAGGAATCGCCTTGTCCCACATCGAAAAAATAGATTGATAGAGTATCCTGAGCAAAGAGACTGGCAGTAAAAGACAAGAGAAAGAGGATTATAAAAATAGATAAAAAATATTTTTTTATGTTATTCATAATTGAATATCTCCACCTTTATCCTGCTCCTTTAACTTATTAAGCAAGTTTTGTATTTTATCTTTTCTTCTTTTTGTTTCTTCATGATCAATGTCAATATTAATATTAAGTGCAGTTCCTTCTTTAGCTTCTTGTGGTAATAAATGACGAGGGAAATTAAAAATCATTGGATTTTTATCTTGGGATTCTAATATAGCGTATTTACCTTCAAAACGATCTATCATTAATTTAATAATCATTATATTCGGCTTTTCCTTATATTTAAAATTTAGACAAATATATTTGTGACAAGGAATGGTTCTTTGTCACGCTTTAATCCTTCCGGATTTAATCCACTCTTTTATTACCTCTCTCCTCTTTTCTTCCAAATCGGTGGCAGAGGGTGACAGAGAACAACGGTCCCCTGTCATAATTCTTCCATTAGTTTTTAAAGGAGATAGCTATCTTTATTTGCTTTCATTTTCGATTAACTCCTCAACTTCATTTATAGATTTATTGATTACCCCTGTTGATTCTTCTAATAGCTTACGAGATTCCGTTATTAGTATTTCAATTTCTTCTTGTTTTTTTGTTGAGATTAATGGAATTATTATATTTTCAACATCTTTTGGGTAAATGTGTGCTGTTTGTCCCCTGATACAATTTTGAAAAAGCCGATACCCTAACTCTGTTTTTAAAAAGAGTAAAAGGTAATAGGAATTTATCAGTTCTTTTTTAACTCGCAGCCTCATAATTTCACCAACAAAAACTAACTTGTTTTGATATTCTTTTGGTATTCCAATAACAATATCTACTTTTTTCGCTATATGCTCAAGAGCATGAGCAGAAGAAGTTAGAAAAATATCTTCTTCTTCAACGATATACATTTTTGTTTTTTCAAAATAGCCCCCGTTAGCAAACTCTATTTTTGACCAATCAATGCCTGTATTTGTAAGGCAACCCATCTTTAAAACAGGAAATCCTTTATGCCAATAAGAGTCTTTTGCGGGGGTAAAACCCGTTTCTATCTTTTCACACAATTGTTTTAAAGGCTTTGACTGGAATTTTCCTGAAAAAATAGATTTTAAGTTTTGGGATGAGAAATATTGAGAATCAAACCTCATTTCTGAAATAAAATCGTTGTAGTTTATTAGAGTTACATTATTGTTTTGTGTTTGAATTTTATCAAGATTTAGTTCAGTTTCTAATATTTTTTCTGCTTCTTTTATTTTATCCTTTGATTCGGTAAACATTTTATAACTTTTCTTAATTTGTTTTTCTATTTTCTTTTGATTATTTTTTGATATTTCCACTACTTTTATATCATTTATATCTGTGTAGTTGAGCGCATCTCTTGTTGTCCCATAACTCTTTCTTAAAAATTGGTTTTTGCCAAATTTACTACTAAGAAAAACCATTAAATAAAAAGGATTTATCTTATTGTCAATCACTCGAATCCTAACCATATGTTGATTTATATTAGCTTCTCCAAAATTATCAGGAATAATCGCAGTGCTTCCCAATCTTCCAGTTATTGTAAATAAAACATCATTTGTTTTAAGTTGAGAACGTTTAAGTGAAGTTTGATGGATTTTTTTATTTATGCAAGCAATGCCGTGTAATTTTAATGAACAAATACCAATATTTTGGATTCTAAAAAAAGGGATTCCTTCATCTAAATATTGGAACATAAATGGGGTTGCCCCACCTTTTAAAGTGGCTATCTCATTTAAGAATTTAAATGGTTTGTTGAGTAACTGTTTAGATATTTCTAAATACACATCTTTATAATATTCTGCGTCCAACCTCATGTCTTCTTTAAAGTCTTGATATGATGCAATTGAAGTAGCCATATTTTTTACCAACCTAATTTTTCTTCTTTTTTAAATTTGTTAAACTTTTCAATGATACCAGGAATATCTGTATCAATCACAGGAAGAAGTTGTTTTTGCCAGGTTTCATCGTGATTAAATACTTCTACTTCTTTTTTAATAATGTTACCGTCATCATCTTTCTTAAATAAGGTTCTGCCCCTTATATCGTACCCTATGTTTTCAATAACAGCAGTAAATATTTTATAATTTTCTTCTTTCAATTTTTTTAATTCTTTCTCTGGAAGCTTTTGTAAAAACAGAACTGATGCTTTTACTCCTGCACCACTATATGTAAAAGTTTCTGGCGGTAAAGAAACAACAGCAACAATCCTAGCTTTTTTATCGATGAAATTTCTTACATATTCTAAAGTAAAGTTAGTTAAATCTCCATCTGGCAGAACCATTGCCATTCTTCCATTGGCTTTGATAAAATCTAAACACCTCTCTATAAATAAAATGTCTGGAACTTGTCCGTTTTGCAGTTTAGTTTCTTTTTTAAACTCCCCATCCTTTGTTTTCTTCCATTTATAACCCAACTCAAACTGTTCAAGTATTTTTTTACTAGTTACCTTCCCTTTGCTTCCGAATGGGGGATTTGTCATCAGAATATCAAATGATGCTTTTTTTAGTAGTCCTGCTTGTGATTTTAGAGATGTTTCATTAAGAATATCCCAACCAATTAAAGAATTTTCACTAAAAACGCCCGTATGTCCATCATCATTTAAAACCATATACATTTTTGTAACTCTTGCTAAATCGGGATTAAAGTCAATACCATGAATATAAGGTCTTGCATAATCCTTTATTGCCATAGCAATATCTTTCTCATCTAAATCTGGTCGTTCTTTTCTCATTTTTTCTCTAATAAAATTCATTGTAGAAACAAGAAAACCCCCAGAGCCACATGCAGGATCAATTAAGTCCTCGTTGTCTTTAGGGTTCAAAAATTTAACAGTTAAATCTAAAATTGGCTTTGGCGTAAAGAACTCTCCTCTATCTCCTCTTTGATGTGCGTAAACAAATGTTTGAAATGCAGTTCCTTTAACATCTGCTGGCGTTTGTGTTAAAGAATATTTTTGTAACTGTGATACTACAAAACCAACAGTTACAGGTTTTAAATTTAATTTCTCGTTCGTTCCAAAAACATCAGAATACCGCTTTTTAACCTCATCAAATAGATTTTCTATTCTTTTGATAAACTCTTTCCCCTGACCTCTTTCAAGTTGTTCCATCTCATTTTTTGTAATTCTAAACTCACATTTGGGGCTTGGTAGTTTTTCGTCAACCAATTTAATGAAAATTAATTTAAGCATTTCATTAAAGACTTTATCTTTCAAAAGCCCTTCGTTAGCATATATGTAATTATGAATTGTTTCAAAAGTAGATTTGAGTTCAGAAGCGGGAGTTAATTGTTTTTTGTAGTATTCCCCAACATCTTCAATACTTTCCCCTTGTTTGGGAATATCTAGAATATCTATAAATTCGTGTCTTGGTTCTCTAAATCTTTGGTAATAAGCAATTTCTTTACCGTTAAACCAAACTGCAAATTCGGCGGTTGTAGAATTGACATAGCTTATCAATTGTTCTTTTCCGTCTTTTCTATCTTTCCGCTTAACTTCAACAATTATATATGCGTGTCTTCCAGGGTCAAACCCTTTTCCATTAAAAACAACAATATCAGCAGGTTTTTTTGTTTCTGTTTGTCCTGATTTAATTGAAACTTCAGTTTTAATATTTTTAGGGTCGTAGCCATATTCTTCTACTAATTTCCTTAAATATGTTTGTCTAACCTGTTCTTCCGGTTTGTCTTTAACCCATTCTCTAGAAATAAAGTCTATAATATAACCCTCTTTTTTTTCTTGTTCCGTTGTAACAACTTCGTGATTTTTAGTTATTTTCTGGGACATATTGGTTACCTCTTAAATGAATAAATGTAATACTTTATTAATGTTTTTCCTTTTAAGCCCCGCCCGTAAAAACAAGAAACAATTTTGTTTAACTTTCGTTAGATGACAGCCCGATTTTTTAGTATATTTGGCAAAGCTCTATATATACGCCCTACTGTATAAAAAATAGATATTTTTTATACAGATAATAAAATAAAACCCCATTTTAATGTGTCTACTTGTCTTGTTTACATGTATTGCTAATAATTTGAGCAAACGTTCTACGGGGTTCTTTGTCTTTCGGTTTTGAAATTTTAGAGTTAAATATTTCCCCTAACATTTCATTCTGTAATTCAAGACCATAATCTGTTAAACCTTTACCCAGGCTTGAGAAGCTTTTATCAATTTTTTTACATTTATTTTTAATCTCAAGAAATTCATTGCCTGATAAGGTATCCTTTGTTTTTAGTTCCCGAGTATAATTTACGAACCCACTTGTAAGTAAAACGCTTTTCTTAAACTTAAAGTCTACTTTCTTTTTTAAGTCGTTAAATCGGATTAAAACGATTTCATGGGACCTAATCTTTAGTTGATATTTTATCCAAAGCATAAGCAATCTATCTTCCATTTGTTTGTTTAATTGAATGTAAGTTTTTTGCAATTTATCCAAAAATAATGTACTTTCATTAAAAGATAATTCTTTTATTAATTCGTAACCATAATAGGCCCCCATCTCTGACAAGGCTAAGTTAATTTCTTCTATCGTTTTATTAACTTCCTTAAAAGCTTCAATTTCTAATCTCTTTCTAATTTCATTATTTTGAATAACCAAGTTATCTTCTCTGTTTTTTCTTATGTGAATCCAAGCTATGAGTAATGCAATTATCCAGCCCGCAAAGCCTAACACATTACTAAAAAATGCTTTTTCAGTTATAAGTTCTTTTTTTACAAATAGAAAATAAGCGCTTAGAGGAAAAACTAAAATTATAAGAAATGTGAGGAAATATGCAAAATTTCCTTTTAAAAATATTTTTATTTTATCCATTTTGAAATATCCAAAAATTAAATATAGTAAAAATCTGTAAAATCAATAAATATAATAGTTCTTATCTAACAGATCCAGGCTTCGAGTTTTTAAAATATTTTTCTAAATCTCGTGAGGTAACAAAATACTTTTCGCCAATTTTTTAGCTTTTAATTTACCCCCATCAATTTCTTTTTTTAAAAAAGAAAGTTCAACATTCAACTTATTAGATAGTTCTGATAACGAATAAACAATTATATCCCCAAAAGTATTAGACATATATTTCACCTCCTTTTTATATTGATGATTGAAGCTTCTTTCGAGAGAAAACCAATATTATTAAAATAAAGCTAAATCCTTATTTTTTACATTATTTTCCTTATAATGAGCTATCCCCTTATAAAGAGGATTTTCCAATATATATTCAATGGTCCCGGCATACCACTTGCCGCCCCTTGTAGTAGGTACACCTTTTTTATTTAGTTCCCGGGCTATTTTTCTCAATCCCATTCTCTTACGTATCAGGGGATGGTTCTTTGTCATATCTCAGACATCTTTATTTATTTTACTATATCACTATTAGGGAGTAAAAAAATCTTTTTTAATTTTTCTATATCCTTATCCTTTTTATAATACAACAAACAGATTATAAAATCCTTCTTTTTTAAAATATATTTCAAACTTTCCAGGAAAAAGAACAGGGAACAGTTCGCTGTATCGTTTACGTGGTTGGTAGGGATTGCCGCGTCGCTGCGCTCCTCGCAATGACATTTTAGTAAAAAATGTCCGGATAAATCAGGGGATATCAGGGATCAGGTTAGTATTGAGATTATAAATAAGCAATGAACTTATTTATTTTGAATTTTAATTCTAATGACTTATAATATTTATGTTTGCAAATTTAATTCAGGTATCAAATATTGAAAAAAGATATTGAAGAATTAATTAAAAGGAAGGCTAATAATATTTACGAAAAATATTATTCTAATAACCCATGCTTTTCATTAAATGAAATAAACAATAAAGCATATTTTGTCAATAAAATTTGCTTTATCTTAAAAAAAACATTAATCACTCCAAAAAGAAAAAGATATTTAGATAAAAATTATATTTTATCTGCCAACGATACTTTTGGAGCCGATTCAAATATATTTTTCTCTCCAAATTTTGAAGAATCACTAAAATATCTCTCCCCTTTAAGTGCATTAGGTTTTTTTGAAGAAATATATTTAGACGATGTCAACGGAATCTATGCTAATGAACACCTGATTTATCAAGAAAACAACGGGCTTATTCCATATTTTACAATAAAAGAATTATCTTGCTTATATAAAAATTTTGCTTTGTATATTGAAGATAATAGCAAATCTTTAATAGAAACGGGCTGGCCTGATTACAATTTTACTGACAGTGTATGGCTTTTTTATAAATTAGCCCCGAACTATCCAATAGAAATACCGATTTACATTAAAGATTTTAGTAAATTAAAAAATCCAAGTAGTGATCCATATTTTTTCTTAAAAAAATATTTTTTAAATAAAACCAATCAATTTAAAAAATGCAAATGTAAAACGGTGTCATTATCGAAAATATTTTCTTATAAAGAACTTGGTTTTATTGAAGATATGAGATATAAATTTTTATTCTTAAAAAAAACGATTTTAAATGAAATTAATCAATATCTTTTTTTGGAAACAACCGATAAAGATGTTTGGTTTAAAAATTGTGCAAAAATAGTTTTTAGCAATTTCTCACAAAAAGATCTTCAAATTATAACATCCATTGAAAAAAAATATGATGAAATTAAATTATTTAACAATATATTAAATGGGGGCTTAAATGGGTTATTAGAAAATATTTTCTTTTTATATGAGGAATGCAAATTTAAGAAAATGACCCTTGAAAAAAATACGATGAATTCAATTTTAGAAGGATCAAAATTCAATTATCAAAGAAAATTCAGATCGTATTATCAATTAGCCCAATTTGTAGAAGATAATTATGAGAATAAACGATTTAATAAAATGAAAAATAAATTAAATAATGAACTTAATAAAATCGAAAAAGAAATAATAAATAATAAACAATTTATGTCTGATACTTTAGACTTTATTAAAAAAGAGTATTTGAATGTAGAGTATTTATTAAAACAAAAATATTATCCCTTTGTAGATAATCTTATTAAAAGCTTTGAAAAAGGAGAAAGCTTTGGAATATGTATACCATTTTTATACCAATTGCCAACCCCATCCCAAAAAAGAATAACTCCATTAAAACTTCCACCTGATACAAAGTGGGAACATATCACTATACAATTCCTGGATTATGATAAAGTTAAAATTCAAGCACCTAATAAATTTAATAAGGTAGTAAATTTTCGGAAAATGGGTTTTGAAAACCAAAAGAATGGGAAACCAAATAAGCAATGGGAATTATTTTATAATCTTGCGCGATATAGAGGAGATCTAAGCTGGACAATAACCACTTATAGAAAAAAGGTTGACTCCCACCCCCTTTCCACTCCAAAGATAAGAAAACAGATTCAAAGGTTATCCGAATCTTTGAAGGCTTACTTTAATATCAACGAGCCTCCGTTTTATGATTATGTAAAATATGAGGCCTATAAAACCAAGTTCTTCTTACTCCCCGATCCGCTCAATACTAAAAACCTCTGTGACGTCACAGAGACCTTCTAAATTATTTTCTAAAATTAAAATCCTTTATTTGCAACGCTTCTGACACTTTTTTTTCGTCCTCTGTGACATGTCACTAATTATATATAGAGGTGAAAACATATGGCGAAAAAAATATCTCCCGGATATTCCAGGAAGTTTCTGGAAAAGACCATTCAAGTTTGGCAGCCCTATTTCCCTACTCCCCTCACTATGCGTGATGCCAGGGAAATCACCCAAAACATGACTGCCTTGTTTAATTTTCTAATAGCTCATGAGGATAAGCCGGAAGAAATCAAGTAATTGTTTTTTTATAATTCTTAAATCATTTGTCAGGAGGGTAAGTAGAATCATTGAAAAGTAGGATTTTTCATTTATGGGATAATCAAGCGAGAAGAATTGTATCTGTTGAAACGACTAAAAAAGAAGGTAAAAACTGGATAGCTCTGTGTCCTTTTCATCCGGATAAAAACCGGCCTAATCTGTATATTGATGAGGTAAAAGAAAAATATCACTGTTTTACCTGTAATAGAAACGGTTTTCTTTATAATCCAAAATACCGCAAATTAAAATACAGCTATCATAGAAATATTGCCGCCACTTATAATTATAAAGATGAAGAAGGAAACTTACTCTATCAGGTCGTCCGATACAATCCTAAAGGATTCAGCCAGAGAAGGCCGGACGGAAATGATGATTGGATCTGGAACATGAAGGGCGTCAATCCGGTACCATATCACCTGCCCGAAGTAATCCAATCCGTTGAGCCGGTTTTGATTGTAGAAGGAGAAAAAGATGTCGAAAGCTTAAGAAGAATGGGATTCACTGCTACAACCAGCCCTATGGGAGCAGGAAAATGGAAACCATCTTATAATAAATATCTAAAAGATAAAGAGGTCATTCTTATTCCTGATAATGACCAGCCGGGATACCAACACTGCCAGAGGATTGGCCAGTCTCTCCGGGGGATCGCCAACAAAATCAAATGGTTGAAACTGCCCGGTTTAGAAGAAAAAGAAGATATCAGCGATTGGTTCGAAAAAGAAAAAGGCAACACTAAAGAAAAGCTTTTACAATTGATCAAAGAAGCACCTGATTTTATTCCTGAAAAATATGATAAAAAAGAAAGAACTGGAAAGTCGGTTAATCCAATATTAAAAAACAGGACAAAGTCTATAGTTCCTGACCTTATTCATTTAGTAAGGGATCAGGAAAGAACCAAATATCTATTCTGCAAAAACGGACAATGGATCATCGAGGAATATTTTATTAAAGATGATAAAAGATATTCTCCCAAGCAGAATCTTCCCATTAAAATACTGAATCCAAATATTATTAACAGATCTTTAAATTTAGACATCGCACGGCTTACTACTGAAATTGACGCTTTTATTAAAAGTTATTTGGAGATGCCGCTTGATTCAGATTACCTGGTTCTTTCTATGTGGATTTTTCACACTTATTTAATCGAAAAATTCAACACCACCCCTATTCTCTATTTTTACGGAGTCAAGGAAACGGGGAAATCGAGAGCCGGTGAAGTCTTGAGCGAACTGGCTTTTCGAGCTCAAAGATTAACTTCCCTGACCGAGGCAACTTTATTTCGTTCGGTTGAACTGTTTAAACCCACTCTCATCATCGATGAAATAAAACTCCTGGGCAAAGGCGGAAACCAGGGACTTGCGGACCTGATAAAGACTACCTATAAACGGGGATTGAAAGTATCAAGAATTAACCTGAATAAATATGGTGAAGATCAGATTGAATATTATGACACTTTTACACCGCTGGTCATCTGCACTACCGAAAGCATTCCCGATATTATTGAAAGCCGGTGCATCCTCTTTATCATGCAGAAAAATAGCAATCCTCAAATAGAAAGAAAGATTGATATAAAATGGGCTAATGATTTGAGAGAAAGACTGACCGTTTTTCGGGCAAACTATATGTCGCAGGAATTGCCGGAAGCGCAGCATATTGCCCGGGGAAGGTTGAATGAAATCATGTTTCCTCTGTATCAAGCGCTATTGATGACCGAACCGGAGAGAAAAAGCGAGTTTATCGATATCGTAAAACAAATCCAAAAAAATAAAAATAATGAAGAAGGCATGGGATTGGAGGCAGAAATTGTCAAGGCCATTAATGATGAATACCGGGAGAATCAGGACAGGCAATTTTTAACCCAGGCCATCTCAAAACGCATCAATGAGTTCCGATCAGAGAATGAAGCCATTTCCGATCGGGCAATCAATCATCGGATCAGGAGATTAGGATTTAGTAAAGCAAGATTCAGAAACGGTAGAATGGGCTTCTACATAAATACGGAAAGGCTGAGCAGTTTAAAAAATAAATATCAGATTGGGGATAAAACTGAAGCTTCTGAAGCTTATGAAGCTTAATATGGAATGCGGGATGAAGAATTTAAAGCTGTGGATAACTTGAAACGCAAGCGCCCCTTTTGTTTTGGAACAAGGGTTTTAAGAGTTTTAACTTTTGCAGGCAACCTTCGCCTATCTCTTAACAAGCTTCATAAGCTTCATAAGCTTCAGGAAATTGAAAAAGGTTGTGGAAAACTCATCCTTTAAAAAATGTGTGCATTCATTAAAAAATAAATTGATCATCAATAAATATTTTTATGTAGAATAATGGAGAAAAAATTAAACCAATGAAAAAATTTGAAAACAAATCTTTTTTGCTATATAATGCTAATATGGATGAATTAATAGAAAAATTAGATCATTATCGATTAGAAAATCGAATCAGCCAAAAACAACTTGCTGATCAACTCAATGTCCACTTCACAACCGTCAACCGCTGGTTTAACGACAGGAACATACCCAACAAAATTCAGAGATACCACATCAAAAAATTACTTGAAGAGCACAATTCCCAGGAATAGAACTTTTTAAAATATTTGATAGTTTAATATTTTCTAAAAAGGCGGATGTATAAATGAAAGCAGTATTATATGCACGAGTTTCAAGTAAAGAACAGGAAGAAGAAGGCTACTCTGTCCCTGCACAATTAAAGCTCCTGAAAGAGTATGCCCGAAAGAACAATTTCAAGATAGTCCAAGAATTTATTGACGTTGAAACTGCAAAACGAGCTGGTAGGACTAATTTTAATCAAATGATTGAATTCTTTCAATTAAATAAAGATATCAGATTCCTTCTTTGCGAAAAGACAGACCGTTTATATAGAAACTTTAAAGATTATGTCAATCTGGAAGAGTTTAATCTGACTATTCACTTAGTTAAAGAAAATGAAATTTTATCAAAAGAATCCAAATCCCATCAAAAATTCATCCACGGTATTAAAGTCTTAATGGCTAAAAATTATATCGATAACTTATCCGAAGAGACAAAAAAAGGCATGCTTCAAAAAGCCCATGAAGGCTACTATCCCTCTTTCGCTCCTTTAGGATATTTTAATGTAGAAAAAAATATCAATGGTAGAAAAATTAAAGCAATAAGTATCGATAAATCTCGCTCTTATATTATTAAAAAAATATTTGAACTCTATGCTAATGGAAATCATAATCTCCAGCAAATTACAGAATATGCAAATCAAGAGGGATTAAGGAGTCGTAAAGGTTATAAAATCTATAAAAGCACCATTCATAAAATCTTACGAGATCCAATTTATTATGGTAATTTCACCTGGAGAGGTGAACTCTGTAAAGGTAATCATCATCCCATTATCAGCAAAGAACTTTTCGAGCTAGTACAAGAACGATTCGGCAATTACAATCGGCCAAAACAAATCAAGAAGCATAAATTTGCATTTACCGGGTTATTAACCTGCGGTATATGTGGCTGTGCAATAACTTCTGAGATAAAAAAAGAAAAATACATTTATTATCACTGTACCAGCTATAAAGGAAAATGTGGGAATACAGCAATAAGAGAGGAAAACTTAATCCAAAAATTGGGAGAGCTAGTCAATAAAATACAGATAGATAACAATATAATCGACTGGGTTCGGGAAGCTTTAAATTTAAATCACCAGGACGAAAAAGAATATCACAACCATCAATGTAAACTATTGCAGGAACAGTATGATAAACTTCAACGTAGAATTGATAAAATCTACATTGATAAATTAGATGAAATTGTTACGTCTAAATTCTACCAAAAAATGACCAACCAATGGAAAGAAGAACAAGATAAAATATTAAAGCAGATTGAAAAACATAAGAAGGCAAATGTGAATTACTTCGAAATGGGAATAAAGATTTTAGAACTCTCGAAAAAGCTTTATTCTACTTATTTAGAGAGAAATAATGAAGGGAAACGGGAGATCTTAAATATTATACTATCGAACTGCTCTCTAAACGCTGGAAACCTTTATCCTATTTATCGTAAGCCCTTCGACTTGCTTGCCAAAGGGCTTACGCGTTCTGTCTGGCTCCCCGGGTAGGATTCGAACCTACAACCCTCCGGTTAACAGCCGGATGCTCCACCGTTGAGCTACCGAGGAATATTACCATGTAATTATAGCCCAAAACTCTATCCGAGTCAATAATTTATAGAATCAAAAATAGAATTTTTTATTTATAAAAATAAATATTATTTTTGTCGTTCCGCACTTGATGTAGAATCTATAAATAGGGTCATATTTCATACGCCCACAAATACTAGAAGGCAAGATAGGATAGATTCCCACTTTCGTGGGAATGACATAAGTGGATCGGGAATGATATGGCAAAGCAAAAATTACATTACCACTGTTATAGACGGTGGATTTCTAATTTTAATTACACTTGCGTTATTCTAAATAGTCTTTCAATCTTTTGCTTCTACTGGGATGTCTTAATTTTCTTAATGCTTTTGCTTCAATCTGACGAATTCTTTCTCTGGTTACTCCAAACTCTTTGCCAACTTCTTCTAAAGTATGAGGATGACCACCGGCGATTCCGAATCTTAATTCTAAGACCCTCTTCTCTCGATAAGTTAAAGTCTCCAAGACATCGTCCAATTGCTCTTTCAAAAGTGTGTAAGTAGCAATTTTAGGAGGAGCAGGTGAATCTTTATCTTCTATAAAATCTCCTAAGTGACTGTCTTCTTCTTTCCCGATTGGAGTTTCTAAAGAAACAGGCTCCTGGGCAGTTTTTAATATCTCCCTTACTTTATCTTCAGTAATTTCCATATTTTTGGCTATTTCCTTAACGGTCGGTTCTCGTCCTAATTCCTGCAAGAGATGGCGTGACACCCTTATTAATTTATTAATAGTCTCTACCATATGAACAGGAACGCGAATAGTCCTGGCTTGATCTGCTATAGCTCTGGTAATTGCCTGTCTTATCCACCAGGTAGCATAGGTACTAAATTTATATCCCTTTTTGTAGTCAAACTTCTCTACTGCCCTGATTAGACCCATATTACCTTCCTGGATCAGGTCTAAAAATAGCATTCCTCTACCCACATATCTTTTGGCAATACTTACTACTAATCTTAAATTTGACTCTACTAATTTCTTCTTGGCTTCGTGATCTCCTTTTTGCATTCTTTTAGCTAATTCTACCTCTTGTTTGGCAGTTAATAATTTTATCCGCCCTATTTCCTTTAAGTACATTTTTACAGGATCATCTAATTCTAATTGTTTCGCCAATTCTATTTCTAAATCTAATTTCTCTTTAGAAGGGTGGATTTTCTTGGCTTTTTCGCCTATGCCTTTATCCTTGGCTAGTAAATTACCTTCTTCCTCGCTCTCAACTAAATCAATTCCAGATTCACTTAGAATATCATATAAATCTTCTACTTTACTCAGATCTAAAATATCATCTGCTAAATATTCCTCTAATTCTTTGTAAGTTAAGTAGCCTTGCTCTTTACCTTCTTTAATTAATTCTTCGATTATTTTCTTTTTCCCCATTACCAAGCCTTCCTTCTTAACAGTAAATTTTATATTTCTATAAATTATAAATATAAAATATTAATTAATATTTTGACTTTTTAGTTGTCGAACAATTTCTCGCAATTCTTTTAAATCATCTTCTTCTATCTTTTCAGATTTTTTTATCTTTTCATCAAGAATTTTTGCTCTTTTTTCGAGATTTTTTCTCTCTTGATTCAACTTAAAATTATTTATTGTATCTACATATCCGGAGATTATCTTCTCATCAAAAGTTATAGTTTCTTCCATCAAAATTTTAGAAATTAATTTTACTGCCTCATCATCATTTAAATAGTCAATAACTTTTTGAGAATCTACCACTTTATCATCTGTTAAATTTTTTTCAATGGCTGTTACAATTTGACGATGTAGCAGAACTGAAAAATCTTTTGCTTCCAACTTTTTTAAAATGTCCTGGGCAATTTTTTCATTTTCCAGCATACATCCGATGAGAATTTTTTCCGCTTTAATATTCCCAGGCTCAGAATTTAATTTAATAAAATTGTGGGAGGAATCTTTTAATCCTCTTTTATATCTTTTTAGTTCGATTAAGATCGCTTCTTCGGATAATTTTAATTCTTCAGATATCTTTTTTGTCTGAGCTCTCAGCTCAACCTCATTACCTATTACGCTCAGGGTAGGTAAAATCCCTTTAATAATTTTTACTTTTCCTTCTATAGTTTTAATACTATAATTGGAATATAAAAGTTTTAACTTATAATCTATTAAGGAAAGCGACCTATCAATTAAATTTTGAAAAGGTTTTCTTCCATTTTTAATTAAAAAATCAGCTGGGTCATAACTTGAAGGTAAATCTATTACGTTAACTTCAAGACCAGCTTTTACCAGCAAATCCAAACTTCTTAAGGTCGCCATATTACCGGCAGAATCTGCATCATAAGCGATTAAAACCGTATCAGTAAACCGTTTTATTAAGTCTATCTGTTTAGTGGTTAAAGCTGTTCCCAGAGACGCTGCTACATTATAAAATTCGTTTTGTTGAGTTATTAAAACATCAGTATAGCCTTCTACAATAATTATGCAATTCTTTTTTCGAATATCTTCTTTGGCAAAGTTTAAATTGTATAAATTGCGCCCTTTATTATAAACCAACGTTTCCGGAGAATTTATATACTTGGGCAAAGAATCATCTAAAACCCTGCCCCCAAAGCCTATTACCTTCCCTGATAAGTGAAAGATAGGGAAAATTATCCTGTCTCTGAAATAGTCAATATATTTCCCTTCTATTTTGCTCTTTTTTATTAATCCGGCCTTGAATGGCTCTTCGTAAGAATATCCTTTTTTCTTTAAAAAGTTAGTTAATGTGTCCCAGCCGGAAGGAGCATAACCCAATCTATACTTTTCGACACTAGTATCGTTAATTCCTCTTTTTTTTAAATAATTTATTATTTTTTTTCCTTGATTGGTCCTAAATAGACATTCTCGGTAATAATTTGCGGCTAGATTATTTAATTTATATAGTCTTTCTTTTTGTTTGTTAAGAAAATTTTCTTTTCCTTCATCTACGGGGATAGATACGCCTGATTTTTTAGCTAACATCTTCACTGCTTCAAAAAAGCTAATTTTCTCATATTTCATAAGGAAATTAAAAACATTGCCCCCTTCTCCACATCCAAAACAATGAAATAACTGCTTTTCCGGACTAACCATAAAAGAAGGGGTCTTCTCTCCATGAAAAGGACATAATCCTTTAAATCCTTTTCCTGCTGGTTTTAGATGTACATACTCTGAAATAATATCTACAATGTCACAACGATTCCTTATTTCTTCTAGTAAATCAGATGAAAATCTCAAATATAAATCACCTACAAATTATTATCGTTCGGTATAATCGATTAAATATTTTCTTTTTTAAAACTCCTAAATTTGTCTTCGTATTAATATATTCTACAAAAGTTTTAATTTTCCTCTTTTTTTTTAAAAATATTTTAAAAAAAATACTAGTTGACTATTTTTAATATAAATCAACTAGTTTAAGATAACTTGTTTTATTTTTTTTTGGGAAAAAATCAGAAAATAAAACTAAAAATTTAGCTGTAAATTTTTACCCCCGGAGATTTTTTCTTTCTTTTTGACCTTTCCATACTTTCCACCGCCACCCGGACTCAATTTTAAAAGCCCCTTTCTGGCTAAAATTATATTTTGGGCAATCTCAAATCCTACTACCTGGCTAATTTCCTGATAAGAAGCTTTGTGTAGTATATTCATTTCAGTGCCAAAATAACCAAACAATTTATTCAGGGTCTTTTTACCTACACCGGGTACAAATTCTAAAGGAACCTGGTGATAATAAGGCGGACGATGAGAAGGAGAAATAGACTGTTGGTAATCACCGATTTCCACAATCCGATCAAAAACGCCTTTTACTATTTTGTCACTCCCGCATTTTTCGCACTTATAAACTGGGGGATTGTTGGTGCTAGTATAATTACAGATTTCACAAAAAGTCCGATGGTATTTACCCAGTTTAGGGTCAAGACCGTAATTGGCAGTTATCTTTCTTCCTTCTTTTCTCTGCAAGGCTAAAAGTATCTCTTTGAAATTTGCCTTCTCCAGTTCTATTATATTATATTCCCTACCAATTTTAGGTAAAGAATGAGCATCCGAATTAGTTAAAAAGGTGTACTCGGCTAACTCCTTTAAATGGTCGGCAATTTCTGTATCAGCACTTAATCCCAATTCTATAGCTGGAATCTTTTTTAAAACAGATCTACTAAATATCTCCGGTAATCTTCTGACACAATTCCCATAGACACTTTTATGGGGAGTAAAGGCATGGGCGGGGATTAAAATCCCTCCAATTTTATTTATAATTTGAAAGGCTTCCTGGGCACTAATTTTACAATTTTGACTGCTTAAACTCACATTGGTAACCAGTAGAGATAATGCCTTGCTAAATTCCTTTATATCCTCAAAATAGGGAAAGTAGGCTATCTGATGGGAATGTCCTCCACCTTCTTCTTTAGTTTCAATTTCTGAGCCTAAAATAATGGTAACTTTATCCTGATAAATTAAGCCACCTTCTTTTAAAGGTTTCATTTCTCCACTGTTGATTAATTGGAAAATGTCGTCGATGACTTCAGGTGAAGCGCAATCAACAATGCCTACAATGTCAATCCCTTTTCTATATTTACATTCCTGGGCAATGTTGGCAAAAGTCAAATCTCTGGAAGCAGTTATTTTTACCGGAGCACCGTTATTGCTTCTACCAATATGCACATGTAAATCCATAAAATATTTCTTCATATTTTGTCCCCTATGGGCGCAATGTATCGTGCCCGCACATTATTCGCCAAACTCTATATGTTGTATTTTTAGATTGCTTCCCCTGCCTTCGCCGGGGCAGGCTTACTTTGTTCCTCGCAATGACAGAACTGTTTCTGATTCCTGAATACTGACTCCTGACTTCTTACTACTGACTTTTATCTTTTATTTTCTTAACTAGCTAACCAGCAAGTGAAGTAATGTGTAACAGGTGATAAGTAACCTGTAATAAGTACCTGTTTTTATAATTTCAGAAATTTAATCTTAATACTCATTACATATTGCTTGTTACTGTATTTTATTCGAGATACAATTCACGAGATACAAGATACGAAAAATAATATTCCAATAATAGTCTTGGCATCTTTGATAATATTTCCCTTTATCATTTTTAAAACTTCAGTTATTTTTAAATTCTTAACTTGAATAAATTCATCATCATCTTCGTTCTTATTTCTTTTCTCTAAATCTTCCGCTAAAAAGAGTGTAAGCCTTTCATTACAAAAACCGGGGGACGAGAAAAAAGTTATCAGCTTTTTAATCTTCCGGGGATAATGACCGGTCTCCTCTTCTAATTCTCTTAGGGCACAGTTTTTCAGATCTTCTCCTGGTTCAACTTTCCCTGCTGGCAGTTCCCATAAAACTTCATCTGCCGGTTTTCTGAACTGTCTGATCATTACTATCTCTTTTTTTTCTGTTATAGCTAAAATAACTACTGCCCCGGGATGTTCAACTATTTCTCTGACAGTCTCCCTGCCATCAGGGAGTTTTACTTTATCCTGACGAAGATTGATAATTTTCCCCTGATAGATATAAGTAGAAGATAAGATTTTTTCTTTTAAAAAATCTTCTTCAGCCATTTAATTTTCTCCTGAGGCTACAGTATTTATAATAGATAAAACATATTCCACTGTATTTCTTAAATTTTCAACAAGAATATATTCATCAACCGTATGAACCTTCTCCATCCCTATAGCTAAATTGACTGAGAGGAAACCTTTTTTATTAAATACGTTGGCATCACTCCCCCCTCCACTGGGATATAATAGCGGTTCTAATCCCATATCTTTTGCCGCTTTTATCGCTATTTTAACTACCTGGTCATCGGTAGATAAATTGTAGCAATAGTACTCCCTATTAATTTTTACTTCTGCTTTTGCTTTAAATTCCTGAGCAGTATCTTCGGCTATCTGTTTTAATTTCTTAGTATATTTTTCTAATTTTTCTTCGTTTCTGCTTCTAACTTCTCCTTCTAATGTTACCTTATCAGGAACAATATTAGTAGCTTTGCCACCGGAAATAACTCCAATATTAGCCGTAGTCTCTTCATCTATTCGACCTAACTTCATCCGGGAAAGGACAAATCCGGCTACCTGAATAGCATTAATCCCTTCTTCGGGATTTGAACCTGCATGGGCAGATTTTCCATAAATAATAATTTTCAGAGAATTCTGAGAGGGGGCTGCACTAATAATCTCTCCTACCTGTCCTCCGCAATCTAAAACAAAAGCCATCTGGGCATTTAAATCGGAAATATCTAAATTCTTTGCTCCATGTAAACCTACTTCTTCACAGATAGTAAATACAATCTCTATGTCACCGTGTGAAATATTTTCTTCCTTAATAATATGCAGTGATTCTAATAAAGCGGCAATTGCTGCCTTATCGTCTGCTCCTAAAATTGTTTTTCCATCGCTTACTATCTTTTCTCCATCGCAAAGGGGATTAATGTTTTCCCCCGGGACAACTGTATCCATATGAGCGGAAAACATAATAGGAATAGCTTTATCTGTACTTCCCTTTAAACGAGCTATTATATTACCGCTATTAGATTTTACCTTTTCACCAGCTTGATCAACCATAACCTCTAATCCTAAATCTTCTAATTTTTCTACTAAAAAGTCAGCCAGATTCCTCTCCTCCCTGGAAATGCTGTCTATTTTAACTAATTCCATAAAACTTTCTATCAATCTTTTTTTATTAACCATTAATTATCCCCTTTCTTTTTGGTATATCATATTGCGTATTTTAGTATATAACAGGTAGCGTTTATCATGCAAGAAAAAAATACGGGGAGGATAAATCCGCCCCCTACATTAATAGCAATCCTTTATTAAAAAGTTTTGAGTTTTAAATTATGGCTTTTCGTTTTTCGCTCAAGGTTTTTAGTTTTAACAGGGGCGATGCACTTCTATCCAGAATAGTTAATACACATCGTCCATACACTATTAAACTATTTTTATCACTCTTTTACTAATTCTGCCCCTTGTTTCAAAGCTTTCTTATTTAAATCTATCAATTTTTGTTTGGGCCCGGTTAGAGTTTTCTCTAAAACCTTAAATATGGTTTCTAGTTTTACTACTCCTGTTTTTTTAACATAAGCACCTAAAACCACCATATTGGCTACTTTAGTATTTCCTAACTCATTCGCAATATCATTTGAGGGAACTTTAACTATAGAAACATCATCTCTGTTTACCTTCTGCTCTATCAAAGAACTGTTTACCACAATCAAGCCGTCTTTCTGAACAGTCTCTTCAAATTTATCTAAAGAGGGCTTATTCATGGCAATAATAGATTTAGGATGTGGTACAACCGGAGAAGCAATTTCTTCTGAAGAAATTATTACTGTACAATTAGCTGTGCCCCCTCTCATCTCTGGACCATAGGAAGGCATCCAGGCAACTTTTTTCCCTTCTAACATTCCAGCATAAGCTAACAATCTACCCATCAACATTACTCCTTGTCCGCCAAATCCAGCAATGACAACTTCTTCTAACATCTATGCCACCTCCTCAGGAACTTTAAATTCACCTAAAGGATAATAAGGAATCATATTTTCTTCTAACCATTTTGAAGCTTCAACCGGACTTAAACCCCAATTGGTAGGACAGGTAGATAAAACCTCTACTAGAGAGAAGCCTTTTTTATCTAATTGAACTTGGAATGCTTTTTTGATTGATTTTTTGGCTTTTATTATATTTGCCGGTTTGTTTAAAGCTACTCGAGAAATATAAGCAGCCCTCTTAAGGGTAGATAACATTTCAGCCATTTTAATGGGATAACCCATAGTCTTGGGGTCTCTTCCGTAGGGAGAGGTTTGGGTTATTTGACCGACTAAAGTAGTGGGGGCCATCTGCCCCCCGGTCATCCCGTAAATAGCATTGTTTATAAAAATAACAGTAATATTTTCACCCCGGTTAGCAGCATGTACTATTTCTGCGGTACCAATCGAAGCCAAATCTCCGTCACCTTGATAAGTAAATACAATTGAATCTGGTCTTGACCTTTTAACCCCCGTAGCAGTCGCCGGAGCTCTTCCGTGTGCTGCACATACCATATCAACATCAAAGAATAGGTAAGCAAAGACTGAACATCCTACCGGACAAATTCCTATAGTATTTTCTTTAACCCCAAATTCATCTAAAACCTCAGCTACCAATCGATGAGCAATACCATGGTGACATCCAGGACAATATGTAAAAGGAAGATTAGTTAAGGATGCTGGTCGTCCAAATACTTTCTTCATGATATCTAATACACCTCCAAAAAACTATAAATATGATTAGTTAATCTTACAAATATTTTTTACTTCTTCTAAAATTTCTACTGGAGAAGGTATCACTCCACCAGTTCGGCCATAGAAATTGACTTCTGCTTTTCCATTTGCTGCTAATTTAACATCTTCTACCATCTGTCCCATACTCATTTCCACTGTTAAAAATTTCTTTGTCTTCTCGGCAGTCTCAGCTATTATCTTTTCCGGGAAGGGGAATAAGGTAATTGGTCTAATCAATCCAATATTAATCCCCTCTTTTTTGGCTTTATCAATTACAGTTTTTACAATTCGGGCAACTGTCCCGTAAGCAACTATTATCAATTCAGCATTTTCCGTACTTACCGCTTCGTATCGAACCTCTTTTTCTTTAAGCTTTTTATATTTTTCACCTAAATTATTGTTCCATTTTTCCAAAACAAAGGGATCTAAATCGAAGGGAACAATATGGCGGGATTTCCTACCTTTATTTCCAGTTATGGCCCAGCCACTTTTATCCGGAAGATCAACTTTAGGACGTCCTTTAAATTCCACTGCTTCCATCATCTGACCCAAAAGTCCGTCACCTAATATCATTGCCGGATTACGATATTTATCCGCTAAATCAAAAGCATCTATGGTTAAGTCAACTAATTCCTGTACTGAGGAAGGAGCTAATACTATTAAATGATAATCACCGTGTCCTCCTCCTTTAGTTGCCTGAAAGTAATCACCTTGAGCAGGTTGAATAGTTCCCAGACCAGGTCCTCCTCTTTGAATATTAACCACTACACAAGGTAATTCTGCAAGAGTAATATATGAAATTCCCTCTTGTTTTAAACTTATTCCCGGACTTGAGGAAGAGGTCATAGCTCTTGCTCCGGTAGCAGCAGCTCCATAGACCATATTAATAGCTGCAATTTCACTTTCGGCTTGTACGAAAGCAGCTTCTTTCATCTTTAATAGCTTCTTAGCCATATAGGCAGTTAGCTCACTTTGGGGAGTTATCGGATAACCGAAATAAAATCGACAACCAGCACGGATTGCCGCTTCTCCGATAGCCTCATTTCCCTTCATCAATACTTTTTTTCCCATTTTTCAGCCTCCTTAATAATAATTTAATTGTATAGAATAGTTAGTTGGTTAATTAGTTCAGAAAACGAAAGAAAGAAATAGGGAACGATGCATCCGTACCCCTTCTTTACTATCTCTTGCATTTTTTAACCAGCTAACCAGGTAACTAATTAACCAACTAACCATATAACCAATATATACGCTCCACGCTAGGTTTATCCACTAACGACTAATTTATTTAAATACTTCAATGGCAACATCCGGACAGGTCATAGCACAAAAAGCACAACCGGTACATTGTTCTGGATTAATCTGTTTAGCTGGATGATAGCCTTTTTTATTAAAATGTTCGGCCATAACAATAATATGTTTAGGACAAGCTGCCAGGCATAATTCGCATCCTTTACATCTTTCTTCATCTATAACAATTTTTGCCATATTTTTTGCGTCTTCCTCCTTTTTAAAATTAATTCCACGGTAAGTGCATAAACCGCTCTATATAAAATACTGGTTCATCTAAATTTGCCGATTTAATTTTTTGAGAGAATCGTTTATCTATACAGATAAATCTAATAGGTAGGTTTAGCTTTAGTGCTGCCTGTTTTATCACAATGTGTCCTTTTTTAATTGTTTCTTCATCGGTTTGGCTGCTTAAATTCGGATTACTCACAATTCCGCTAATTTTTAATCGAGATGTATTTTTTATTTCTTGGGCCATCTGTTCAATTTGATGTACACTTTGGGTAAAAGGACGATAAGAATTTACTACCAATAACATTTCATAGTCATAATTTTGAATAATATTTCTAAAATTACCTAAAACAACAGACCCTATATCATCCCCACCCACATCAAGAATCAAATGATAGTTAGAATTCTGGATTAAACCTTTTATCTCTGGAGAAATTAGAGGTAAATCAGCATAAGCCATCTTTCCTTCAGGAGAAATTACTTTCACGCCTTTGAGATTTAAAGCATTTCTTGTTTCTCGAGTCCTAAAATAAGGATTGACAATATCTAAATCTACAATAGCAACTTTGGTGTGACTTTTTCTACAATATATTGAATAATTAATAGCAACTTCTGTTTTTCCGCTTCCAAAACCTCCTACAAATATCTTTATCTGTTTGTTCAATATACTTTTTCCGCCTCTTCTCCCTTTAGAACTCTTAAAGCACCATCGCATAAAGCCAGCATCTCCTCTTCACCCGGATAGATCATAACTAAAGATATAAAACTTACCCTATCTTTTACCATATTAACAAATTCATTATCATAGGCTATCCCCCCGGTTAAAATAATAGCATCTATTTGACCTTTTAATACCGTAGCTCCTGCTCCAATCTCTTTGGCTACTTGGTAAGCCATGGCCTCTAAAATTAATTTTGCTTTTTTATCTCCCTGCTTAATCCTCTTCACTACTTCTCTGACATCATTAGTGTTTAAATAAGCTACCAATCCACCTTTACCTTTTATCCTTTTCATAATCTCATTTTTGGTAAATTTACCGGAAAAACAAAGCTCTACCAGGGCACCTACAGGCACTCCGCCGCTTCTTTCCGGGGTAAAAGGTCCTTCTCCATTAAGAGCATTATTGACATCAATAACATTTCCTTTACAATGAACTCCTACCGAAATTCCTCCACCTAAATGGGCTATAATAAAATTTACTTTCTCATAATCTTTACCTAAATCTAATGCTGCTTTTCGCGCAACTGCTTTCTGATTTAAGGCATGGAGTATACTAATTCGCGGAATCTCCGGCATACCTGAAACCCTGGCAACAGGTTTCATCTCATCAATTACTACCGGATCAACTATATAAGAAGGGATAGATAGCCTCTCAGTAATTCCATGGGCAAGTAATCCCCCTAAATTAGCGGCATGTTCTCCGCTTACTCCCTTACGAAGATCCTCTAACATTTTGTCATTCACTCGGTAAGTACCACTAGCAATAGGTTTTAATAATCCTCCCCTACCCACTACCGCATCGAGAACAGAATGGTCAATTCCTTTTTCTTTTAAAAAACTTAAAATTATATCTAATCGAAATTCATATTGGTCAATAATTTTATGAAAAACGGATAATTCCTCGCTACTATGCTCGATCTTTTTATCAAATAGTAATTGTTTATTAGAAAATAATGCTACTTTAGTGGAAGTAGAACCGGGATTTATCACTAATATTTTATAATCCTTTGCCATCTTTAAATCACCTCATAAAACTAGTAAATTGTGCCTTTCAGAAAACTCT
>DMCY01000097.1 GCA_003451675.1 Candidatus Atribacteria bacterium | reverse complement strand
TCCTCTCTAACGCTGAGTCGAGGCGTCCATTTATATGTGCATTTTTTTTCTCTTCAGAGATAACTTTTCTTGCCGCTTGGATAAGCATTTTTCCTGAATGTTTTTTTATTAAAGGCTGTAAATTTTTATTTTAAAGGATTATCTCTACACTGGGGATTTTGAAAGTAATAAATTTAAATTATTATTGTCCGTATCTGTATTATTTTTCAATTAGTAAAATTTCTCCTTTGATAATTTTTTTAAAATAAAGCTAATAATGAAAGTTAAAATAAAAAAAATTTCCTAAAGTTAAAAATTAATGGCGGGAGGGGTAGGAATCGAACCCACCGCGGCAATTACCATTAATTACCGCCCACGGATTTGAAGTCCGCAAGGCCCACCAGAGCCTATCCGCTCCCTTTTGCTCTTATTTCTTCCATCTCTTTTATTATATTTTCTACATCAAGTACCATTTCCATTATCGCTATTTTTTCTTTATATAATTGAGGATCAATCTCTCTCTTAACTTCTGGTTCAACAATATGATAAACAAGGAGTCCCAACTGGACTCCAGTCAATGGACCTGCGTAACTTGGGTCACCTATACTAACGGTCTCAGCAACTATGCCTGCTCCTTCTGCATCAGCACTTCCTATAATCATAATTGGCTTTTCTTGTTTATTTTTATCCGCTAATTCTTTAATCCGTTTTTGTAACTCAAGGTCCATTGCCCCAGCAGAAGTTCAGACAAAGCACTCAGTGGAAGCAAAAATAATTTCTGCTCCTGCAGATTTTGCACACTCTGCAATGACTTCTCCGGGAATTCCATCTCTTTCTCCTAAAGCAATAACTTTTTTCCCTTTTAACATTTATAATCTCTCCTTTCTTTTAATAATTTTAATTTACTTATAATTAGGAAAGCAAATTAATTATACTTTTTCTTAATTCTTCTTGTATCTCCTCTACAGAATTATCCAAATTATCGGTTAATTTACCCACTTCTTCCCCATTTTTAAAAAAAAGAAAGGTAGGTAAACCTTTAAATCTAAACTGAAAAGTAAAACGCCTATTACCTAAATGATTAAGTTTGACAATTTTTAATTTACCTTTATATTCTTCTCCTAATTTCTCTAAAAAAGGCACAATTTCTTTACATTTTCCACATTTATCACTCCAAATATCCACTACAACAGGTAAAGAAGATTTTCTAACCTCTTCTTCAAAATTATTTTTATCTACTTCTGTTAAATTAGACATCTTTATCTTTCCCCCTATTTATAATTTAATAATAATTAATTCAGATTTTTAATATCTTAATATTCTTTTATATTATTTTAATAGAAAAATATACATTTCTAAAAACTAATTAAAAATCCTTCCTTTTTTAAAATATCTATAGCTTTTTCTTTATCTTTATTATTAAGCATAATTATTGCCCCTGTACAACCCATACCCGAAGCAGCATAAATAGAATTCTTTAAAAGACAATCTACAGCATTTTCAATCTCCATTATATCTACTCCTTCTATCTCTTCGTCTAAAACTCTCTTTATTGGTAATTTGTTCTCCAAATTGTTAGATGTAGTATTTGAAGAAGTAGAAATACAATATTTCTCAATAATCCCTTTTAAGCCGCATTTATAAGCTTTCTCAATCTCCTTTTTATATATATAGATTAAATCGCCTCTAACCATTTCAGCTGTAAACTTAATAGCATTTGTTATTACTGTCTTCCCTGAAGCACGTGAAATAATATTAACAATTCTTTGTACTCCTTCACCTACTCCTGGACCATAACCATATCCTAATATTTCCTTTTTCCCTCCTGTAGTATAAGCTGATAAAATCTTTACTAAAATATTCCCGGTCAAGCTATCTGTTACAACTACGTCAAATTCTCCCGATAATAAATCATTTCCCCTTAAAAGATCTCCTTGATTCTTTCGTAAAGAAGCTGACAATTTAAAAAAATACCCTTTATCAATTAGTTCAAGCAAAGCTCTTTTGGCTATTGCAGCTCCTTCTAAATTTAAAAGTCCTACTTTAGGCTCTATTATTCCCCCAGTCTTTGCTACTGCAATTCCGGCTATTACATTTCTAATCAAGGCTTCTATCCGTTGAGAAGCAGAATAACCGGTAGTAGTAGCAAGATATAAGGTATTACCATTATAAGGGGAAATTATTTTCCCTACTGAGGCTATACCTTTAGTAAAAGTATAATGCATAGCCAACCCTCCGTCTATTTCCCTACTATCAATTAATCTATTTAAATATGAATTAAAATTCTCTCCCGGAGGAATTTTATCGCTTTCAATTATTAGCGGTTCTATCCAATCTTCATAATTAGAAATCTCCTGACATGCTGAGATTAACTCTTCTAAATTATGTTCATACCCAAAAGTAGAAACACCTATTCTTATTTTTTTACTCTTTTTTATTCCTCTTCCTGGCTCGATTTTCTCAGATTTTTTATCTATAGCTTTTTGAGAATTATTTTTTTCTAATAATAGAGAGACTCCGTCAAATAAATTAGTCATTCTTCCTAAAAACAAACTGCCTTTACCTATAATTAAGGTATTATTAATCTTTTTTTCTAATATCATCTTTCGGGCAAAGGCAACAAATGGAACCCCAGAAGGAATATGTCCTTGAGTAGGAACAAATCCCATCATACCTTTCTGTTGTACAAATTTATTTATCTCTTCTCTTTTTATTTCATTTCTCCTTACCGCAAGAGCTGCTATCATCCTATAATTAGACCGAGCTACATCTCCTGCTCCTGCAGGAATAAGAATTTCCGGATTATGTAATTCAGCGGCAAATTTATCTACATCAATTATCTTCTTGTTTGCCCTCATTAGTGGTTCAGATACCAAAGCTTCCATTACTTCCTGAGGAGATGATTTTTTAGCTATAACATGCCTCCCACAAATTTCATTCCTTATTATAGGATTTTTTCCGTCATCTTCACCTACTATAATTGCAAATGCAGCTATAGTATCTTCTAAAATAGGCATATTTTTTTCTAAATGTTTTTTAAAATTCATTCCTAATTTGGGCACAGAACCACCGGCAACTACTGCTATTTTTTTAAAAGTACCAGCCACTACATGGCTTGCAGCAGTAAGCAATCCATAAGTAGGTGCTGCACAAAATGCTCTTAAGTCAGTCCCGGTAGCATTATTACATCTCACTACTTCACCAATAGATTTTGCTAAATTACCTCCCCCTCTTTGAAAAGCGTCTCCAACTGCTTCTTCAGAACATTCAATAATATACTCAATTTTTTCCGGATAAAAATCAACATTTTTAAGGGCATATTTTAAAGCTAATGAAGCTGAAGCTTTAGAAGCAATATTCTCTAAAATAACTTGAGCAGAAAGATTTATATCACTTTTATGTGCACAACATATACATCCTATTAAATTACAATTATCATCTATATCTATAAGCGCCAAAGCTTTATTTTTTCCTATCTCTTCTTCTATTTTCCCTTTCTCTTTACCTTCTCCCAATTTTTGCAAATCAAATGCAGATAATAAAGGATGCTTTTCAAGTTTTTTTATTATTTCGGCAGTAAAAGATTTCTCTAACCACACTAAATCAAATACATCAACAATTTTCATAAGGGCAAAAAACTCATCTTGGGGTAGAATTTCTCCGTAAGGTCCAAATCTTTTAGCATTCCGCAAAATATTTTTATTATCCCACCAAGGTTGAGTATAGTTTCCCAGAACTTCTGGACCTAAATTTCCAATATATACTTGGTTAGGCAAGTAATTAACTGCTTCATTATATTTTCTTAAATGAGGAAGTAATAAATCTAAGGATTTATCAACTCCTCCTTTCATCTCTTCTTGAAGAGCATGCCCATAAATCACCAGAGAAGGGCAATGTACTAATATATGCCCTACACCTTTTACTACCGCATGATCCATTACAATTACTCTCCTTATTTGAAGCTTCCTATACCTTCGTCCTTTTTATCCTCCTGCCATAGGAGGTAAGAAAGAAATAGTATCATTTTCTTTTAATTCTGTTTCTAACTTTTTAAGGTTAAATATTGAATAATTATTTACACAGATAAGTCTCTGCAGTGCCTTATTATTAAGGGCTTCTTTTGTAACTTTTTTGTTAAAAGTATCTCCCAATCTGGCAGCCAATATCACTAACAACTCATTAATAGTGCTTTTTTGGGGAATATTTAAAGTAATCTCTTTACAATCAGTCCAATAAAAAAATGGCCCAAGAAATTTTACCTTTATTTTCATTTCAATCTATTCCTAATAATCTTAACTTTGCTTTTGTTGGAATACCATTTGTATCCCAACCTCTTACTCTATAATACTCCTTCAACATATAGTCAAAATCATTTTTTTTCATTCTAACTTCTCCCCCTTTTACCGGTAAGGGGTCAAAACATCTAGACGGCAATTGGTCATCCTTTTTAGTTAAACCAACTCCTATATTAAATAGGCGCTCCAAATTCCACAACTTTTCTCCAACTTTTATAAATTCTTCTAAATTATAATTTATACCTGATGCGGAATTTAATAATTTAACAAACATTTCTCTAGGCAGCTCAAATTCTGCAAATCTACAACTTACTAAAGTAAAAATTGCATTTACAGTATCTTGAATATCTTTAACCACTTCTGCTTTTCCTTTTATTTCCTCCATGGGTATTTTCCCCATTAATTCAGCTCCTATTGGTGCTCTTTTATGACATGCTCCCCTATTTGAAGTAGCAAAAGTAAGGGCAATTCCTCGCATTCTTTGAGGCATCCAAGCAGCAAATTCTAAACCTTTTACATTCATTGCAAAGCACTCTGTCCCTCTCCCTAATTTCTTTGCCACTCTTTTTGTTCCTTCCGCTAATAAATCCCCTATTCCTTGTCTTTTACCAACCTTTTCTAAAATTTTAAGCATCTCATCTCCATCACCAAAATTAAGTTCTACTCCTTCAGTATCTTTTTTAGTTAAGATACCTTTCTCGTAACATTCCATTGCAAAAGCCATTGTACAACCTGCAGAAAGAGTATCCATCCCATATTCTTCGCATATCTGATGAGCTCGAGCAATAATCTCTGGGTCACTAATTAAACAATCGGACCCAAAAGAATAAGTTGTTTCATATTCAGGTCCTCTGGTTATCATACCTTTGTATTTTCCACTTTTAAATTCATGTACTTGCCCACAGTGGATTGGGCAACCAAAACAAGCTACCTGTCTAGAAGGATATTTCTTAATATAGGCAAAACTATCAATTTCCGAAGCTTTTTCAAAACTACTCAATTGATGATTTTTAGTTGCCAAAGCATTTTTTTCGTTAATTAATCCCATACCGGAAGCCGTCCCAAATTTTGAAAACATACTTAAAAGATTCCATTCGTTTGCAACTGCTCCTTTAAAACATGAATACGCTTCGTTTACAACTTCATTAAACTCTGAAGGTTTATTAACTCTTATATCTTTACCACCTGAAAAAGCAATGGCTTTTAGATTTTTTGAACCAAATATAGCTCCTGTTCCTCCTCTGCCAAAGGCCCTTGTTGCAGATATAATAGAGGCAAACCTAACTAAATTTTCGCCTCCGGCTCCGATAGACATTACGCTTAAATCTTCTATATTTTCTTTTTCCTTGATAAACTTTTCTACTCTATTCGTATTTTGTTGGGATAATTGACTGCACTCTTTTATTTTCACCCCAGAGGTAGTTACAATTAGGTAAACTAATTCTGGTGCTTTACCCTCAATTACTACACAATCATAACCACTGGACTTTATTTTATAACCAAGATGCCCTCCGGCATAACAATTAATTATACCGTTAGTTAAAGGTGATTTAGTCACTATGCAAGTTTGTGCAAATAGAGGGGCAGCAGTTCCAGTTAAAGGACCAATACTTATAATTATTTTATTGTCAGCAGATAAAGGATCTACAAGTGGATTAACTTCTTTAGTTAACAATTTCACTCCAAATCCCATACCACCAATATAATCATTTATCATTTTATCCTCAATGATTTCTTCCTTAATGTTACCTGTAGTTAAATTAACTCGCAATAGTTTTTTATTATAGCACTCGTACATTAATTTACTCCTCCTTCCTTTCTACCACCGTAATTGCCCCAGTTGTACATACTTGAGCACATTTAAATTCTCCTTTGCATTGATCGCATTTATACACATTTCCTTCTTCAAAAAATATTGCATTAAATGGACACTTCTCTACACATAAACCGCAAGAAGTACATTTTTCTTTGTTAATTTCTACAACACCGTTAACCATTTCCATGGCACCGAACTCACAAGCTTTTAAACAGGGAGGATTGACACAATGTCGACAGTAAATTGCTGAAGGATTATCTATCCCATAAGATGGTTTAATCTTTAAGGCTGTTTTTTCTGGGTTGTATAAATTTAATCTTTGAAAAGAACATGCCAGTTCACAACTCAAGCATCCAGTACATTTTTTGGAATCATATTTCAAAACCTTCATATTGTTTCATTTCTCCTTTTTTGTTAATTTGCTAAATTCCTTTAATAAGATTCTGCAAATAATCCACTATGCCCTGACTGATTACCAGAACAATAAATTTGAGTAGTAGTATCAAAAGTTATATTCTCCTTAGCTAAGGAGAATAACCTCCTGATTCTTTATTTAATCTTAGTACTTCCCTACCAACTACTCTATCTACTTTAGGTAAAGTAATTTTTCTTTCTATGCTCCCACCACTTATAATTGCATCAGCTTCTGGAACATAATCCACTAAACGATAATGAACTATCTATAAACTTTTTTAACTGCTATTTTCCCTTTTCCCTTTTCAGTAAAACTGCCAATGTAAGCAGCACCGGTTACTCCGTTGCTGTGAAGTTTCCGCAGGAGGTCGTCAGCGTATTTGGATGGAAGTGCAATTAGCAGTCCACCTGAAGTCTGCGCATCACAAAGTATGATTCTGGCTGATCTTGAGATATCTTCTTCCCATTCCACTATATCTGCTACATAGTCCATGTTGTTGAGTGTTCCACCTGGAACAACGTTCCCTGTTATAAACTCCCAAGTATATTTGATTGATGGCACACTTTCAAGATAAATCACAGCATTAACCTTGCTTGACTGAGACATCTCCTTAAGGTGCCCTAGCAAACCAAAGCCTGTGACGTCGGTGCATGCACTCACTGGATATTCTTCAATTACCTCTGCTGCCCGGCAGTTGAGTGTACTCATAATCGTTATAACCCGATTTGTTGTCTCTTCATCTGTTAACCCTCTTTTTATGGCTGTTGTGATAATTCCAACACCTATGGGTTTTGTAAGAATGATTGCATCGCCGGGTTTCGCATTACAATTAGTAAGTATCCGTTCGGGATCAATTATACCTGTTACCACCATTCCATATTTGGGCTCGGTATCATCCACTGTATGCCCGCCTATAATACTAACTCCAGCCTCATTCGCCTTGTTCTGTGCACCTTCGAGAATATGCTGTAAGATCTCCATAGATAGACGGTTAGATGGAAATCCAACGATATTGAGTGCAAATAGAGGCTTTCCACCCATGGCATATATATCACTAAATGAATTAGCAGCGGCAATAGCACCAAAATGATAGGGATCATTCACAATGGGAGTGAAAAAATCAACTGTTTCAACAATAGCCATATGATTACTAAGATAATAAATAGCAGCATCATCTGAAGTATCTGTCCCCACCAGGATATTTTTATCCTTTGGAACAGGTAAATTTTTTAATATCTTTTCAAGTGCCTTTGGTCGCAGTTTACAAGCACATCCCAAACCGTGCGTAAAATGTGTCAGTTTTATGTCCCTTACATCTGTTACTACAGAAGGGGACTCTATTTCCGAAGGTTTCAAACGTTGAACTGCTTCGGTCACAATTTTAACAGCTTCATTAATCTCATCTACTGTGGTCATTTTACCAGTGGAAAAACGAATTGTCCCCATAGCATATTCAAGTGGAACCTTCATAGCAGTCAAAACTGTAGAAACTTCAACAGAATCTGAATGACAAGCAGCTCCGGCAGAAGCCGCAACCCCTTCTATTTCGGATAGCAGTGTATTGGCTTCGATGTTCGCAAAACTTACACTCAGAGTATTTGGCAGACGCTTTTCCAAGTGATTATTCATCTTTATCTCCCCCAATTTCTGCTTCAATCCGTTGTATAATAGGTCCCGCATTATTCTCATATGAGTAATATTCTTTTTAAGATCTCGCTTTGCAATTTCACATGCCTTCCCTAACCCCACAATCTCCAATACATTCTCTGTCCCTGCTCTCTTGTCTTGCTCGTGATCGGCTCCATGGATTAACTTTTCTAAATTGGTTCCGTGACGAATATATAAAGCACCAACACCCTTTGGAGCATGCAGCTTATGTCCGGAAAAAGATAAGAGATCCACATTCAATTTGTTGATGATTGTAGGAATTTTACCAACAGATTGAGCTGCGTCTGTGTGCACGATTATTCCATGACTTCTGGCAAGTTTGGCTATTTCTGGAATCGGTTGAATGGTCCCAACCTCGTTATTGGCGTGCATGATTGTAATCAAAATAGTCTTTGATGTTATGGCTTTCTCTATCTCTGTCACATCCACCATCCCAAACTCGTCTACGGGTATGTAAGTTACCCGAAATCCATTCGCCTCGAGGTATTTGCATACCTCAATTACTGCTGGATGTTCAATAGATGAAGTAATAATATGATTGCCTTTATGACGATTGGCAAAAGCTGAACCCTTGATGGCATAGTTATTTGATTCAGTTCCTCCACTGGTAAATATCACTTCATCTGGCTGACAATTCAGTAGACTAGCTACTTGCTTGCGAGCTTTTTCGATGGCTTTTTTGCTTTGAATCCCATACCAGTGTAAACTCGATGGATTACCAAAATATTCTTCGAGGTATGGCCTCATTACCTCAATAACTTCCGAATCTATAGGAGTTGTTGCATTATAATCGAGATAGATGGGCTTCATTTTAAATTTCCTCCACTATGTTTTATATTAAATGTCATAAATTTCGTATAATAAAATATATGTAACTCATTTAATACTTTTTTACTTTAAATAAAGTAGTTTCAGCTACTTCTGTTTTTAATGTCTCCTTTACTTTTAGTAAAATATTCCTCTTAGAAATTCTTTCTCGTTATAAAGATAAAGATGGATCTCCTCTTGTAACTTTTGAAAAGAACAAGCTAATTGACAGCTTAAGCATCCTGTACATTTTTAGGGATCATATTTTAATATTTTCATATTTCTTTTCCCTCCTAAACTAATAAGCTTCAGCACATAATCTGCTATGACCGGTTTGATTTCCAGCACAATAAATTTGTGTATTAGTATCAAAAGTTATTTCTTCTTTTGCTGAAGGAAAATAACCACCTGATTCTTTATCTAATCTAAGAAAATCTCCGCCAACTACTCTATTCACTTTGGGAATGGTAATCTTCTTTTCTATGCTTCCCCCACTTATAATTGCATCAGCTTCTGGAACATAATCCACTAAAAGGTCTTTAGCTGTACCATCTTCACCACCAAACTCAAAGGTTATGGTAGAAGTTTTGACGCTATTTTGCTCAGCCATTTGAATAGTTAACATGGCATCAACAGCCGCATTCCCTCCTCCTTCCCAAGCTATAACTAAACCTTCGGCACCTAAATATTGGGCAAGTTTTACACAAAAGCTAGCCGATCGCTCTTTGTGCCATTGAGTAGGATTATGACTTCTACTAAGAATAACCCCTCTAAAATTTAATGTTTTACCGTGCCTTTTATATAATTCAAGCAATATAGGATGATTTACATGTAAATAAGTAGGAACCTTAAAGGCAGGCCAAGCATAATTTCCACTAACTAAACATCCATCTAATAATTCATTAGGATGGAGAAGGGTGGGCACCAAATTATCAATACTTAATCCATATAAAAACGTGCTCGCATAAGGTCCTTGACTTTGACATTGCCATACTAACACTACATTGGGAAGATTAGGATTTAGTTCATCGATAAAAAATTCTTCTTCCTCATCAGCATTTTCTTTACTAGTTAAAGATGCCAAATATTCCGCAACCTTTAATCCACACTGACGTATGCTCTTATCATATTCAATAGAAGATTTCCCTTTAATTAATTCGAAAATAATTGCTAAATTTATGGTCTCGCTAAAAGGACTCATGCCAGCAATAGATCCCACCATATCCACAATGGCTTCCCGGGGATACAAAAGACCACTACTTGCACTTGTACTCTCCCAGGGCAAGGGAGCACATTCCATAACTGTAAATCCTTTAAGTAAATTAGTAACTCCATTCCCAGAGGTAATAGGTGCTCCTAAAAAACCGGGATATTGCTTCTCTTTACCCTCAGCTTTCCACATCGGCTGAATCGTATCTAAAATATGTATAATTCTGGTATCTTCTCCTGGCTTTACAATTTCAAAATTAATATCCTTTATAACTCCTTTACCTAAAGGTAAAAATAATCTTTTTAATTCCTCTTTATTTATTTTTAGTATTCCATCATTAAATGTTGATTTTTTTTCCCATACCACATCTTTAACATTGTAGTACTGTCTTTTTAATTTCATTTAACTTCCCCTCCTTTATCTGCCTCAATATTATAAATAGTAGGTTCACATATTTTAGTACTCATTGCCTCTAATGCTTTTAGCAATAAATTTCTCCTATAATTCTTCTCTCGATCTAATGGCAAATCAGGTGCTCCCACTGGATTAGTAAAATTCCCTCCAAAAATAATTCGATTTGCCCCCACATTAAAAGCAATAGAAGTAAAGGCAGTAATCAAGCTATTCGGTATATTTCTTTTATCTAATTCTTTGGAAATCGTTGCACCGCAACGAGTACAAGTTCCTCAGGTAGAAGTTAAAATTACCCCATTTACGCCATTCTCTAATAATTCTTTAGCCATACCTTTTCCTATATTAATACTATCTGTAATTTTTGTTCCTATCCCACAAGTAGTAAAGAAATTTTTATAAATACCTTTAATATAATATTTCTTTTCTAAAATTCTCAATTCATCTAAGGGGACTAATCGATTAGGATCTTCATTAACTAAAGTAGTATCATATCCTCCGTGAATAGATTCATAATCTCCTGCGGGGATAGAGACAAGACCTTCTATATTGTATTTGGCATAAGTAACAGAAAAGGCCTGGCGTAATTTATCAGGATTACCTTTAGAGACTAACCCTCCTGTAGTAATTAGAGCGATTATAGCATTTTTCCTATCTTTTAAAGGTGCAGCTGCTTTCACCTTTTCAAATTTTCTTAAAGGAATCTCAGTGAAATAATCTTCTCCTTTTAGCTTTTTTAAAAGCATATCTACCACCCTGGTTGCCCCGATCGTTTGATTATAAGCATTATAACGATGGCCGGTGGGAATATATCCTTCTGTTCTGGCAGGACCAATCTTTTCTCTATTGGCAAGTTTTAAGGATAGAGCTGAAAGAACAGGTAATACCTTTCTCATTCCTGATGCTGTTTCCGGGCTGGCAATAATATAATTATCCTTTACATATATTGACACTGCAGGGTTTTCGTAATACATCGCGGTTACACTGGGGATATTTAGATTTTTTCTAACATAGTCACAAAGTTTGGCACAAGCTACGCCATATCTCCCAGCATTAAATGCCGGTCCAGCAATAAAGACATCTGGCTTTATTTCTTCTATTATTTCTTTAATTTCTATCCATGCTTTTTTAAAATGTTCCTCATTATTTATATAATTATCTCCGCAAGAAATAGTTTTAACTATTTCTATTTTTCCATCCCATAATTTTTCTAAACCAATCCCTGGCCCCTTTGCCCCCTCAAAAATGTTCAATCCAATATCTGCTTTTTCCTCTCCACCCATTCCAGCATAAAATTGATTTATATAGCATATTGCTTTTTTAGCTATCTTCATTTTTAATAAAAGCCTTCCTTTTTTTAAATTTAACTTTTAACACCTACTTATCTTTTTTTTTCTTAAATATTAAAGGAAAAATTTAAAAATAATTTCTTATTTTTAAATTTTCTTTATATCTTCACATTTAACTATAACTAATTTAGAAGGTGTATCTATTGCTTCGTACTTATGTTTTAAGTTTGATTTGAAATGCAGAGAATCCCCTTCTTCAAGAATATATCTATCTCCCTCTATATCTGCCTGAATTTTCCCCTTAATAACATAAATTAATTCTTCTCCCGGTTTATGGATGTGATACTCCTCGGGTTTATAAGATGAATTTTTTAAGATTTCCCATAAAGATACCTTAAACAATCCAAATTTTTGAGAAGATAGAGGGTGGATTTTTATATTGTCATCTGTAATATATTCTCTTTCACCTTTTTTGGTTAGGCAGGGTTTCTTTATTAAATCATCCTCTATAAAAAAATAACTTAATTCTACCTTAAAAAAATTAGCAATTTTACTTAAATTAGTTACTGTTATAGAGTGTTTATTATTTTCAAGATTTGATAAAAAAGAATAGCTTAATTCAGTCTTATTACATAGTTCTTGAATTGTTATATTATATTTTTTTCTAAGTTTCCTCACTTTTGTCCCAATGTCAATTTTCATCTTTCATTCTCATTTCATCATTTATAATTTTAAGTATATTGTTAATAATATATTTATATATTGTTAACAATATTTTAATACTTTATTAACTGATGTGTCAAGTCTAACTTTCCATATTCTTCTATTTATTTAACTCTCCTGGCTTATTAGATTTTTAATACAGAAAAAAACGCCTTTAACCATTCTGCTTTACTTTAAAATATTTTATTATTATGAACATATGCTTAATTTACATTGAAGTTTTAAAAAAATTGAAAAATAAATTTAATTTTTGTAAATCTACTATATTTGTTATCAATTTAAGAAGTCTATGTTACAAAAATAATTTAGCAAACTTAACAACGAAAATTGTCTTTTAACTCTCTGTCTTATAATGTTTCCAGATAGAATAAAATATCATTACTAAAACGGTAACTAAATATGGAAGGGCAAGGACAAAATCTGTTGGTACATCCATCGCTCCCTGCATATAATTAGATATACTCTCTGCAAATCCAAATATAAAGGCAGCGATAACTATCCCTAAAGGTTTCCTATTTCCCAGATAAATTACCACTAAAGCAATCCACCCTCTTCCTGAACTAACATTTGGAACAAATGCCCCTAAATTAAGAGTAAGAAAAGCCCCAGCAAGACCACAGGTAAAACCTGAAATAAGAATAGCTGATAACTGATATTTTTTAGGATTAAGCCCTAATGAAGAAATTGCCTCAGGGTTAATACCAGTACCTCTTAAACGAAATCCATATGGCGTCTTGTAAATTAAAATTATTGAAATAAATACAATAAGCCAACTCAGATAAACTAAGATATTATGCCCAACAAGAATTTCTCCAATAAAGGGTATTTTTTGAAAAAAGGGATATGAAAACTTTGGAAGTTTAGGAATATTTTTAAAATTAATTACTCCTTTAGTCCCAAAAAAGTGAAAAGCAAGTACGATAGTAATACCAGAAGCAAATAAATTTGTGGCTAAGCCTGTAATAAAAATGTTAGCTCGAAGATATAAGCTTACACTTCCGAAAATAAAAGCAACCACCATAGATGCGAGAATTCCTAAAAAAATCCCATAAAATAGACTATTAGTAAGAGCAGTAAAAATAACACTAAAAAAAGCACCAATTAAGATTAGGCCCTCTAAAGCAATATTAAGTATGCCAGCAAGTTCAGTAAAAAGACCCCCTATTGCTGCAAGTAAAAACGGAGTCATAATTCCCACACTATTATAGATTAATCTAATTAAATCTCTATTTTCCATCATACCATTTTATCTCTCTCTATTTTGTAGCGAATTATATCATATATTGCTCGAGCTGTTACCAAATAAAATACTACAGATTGGACAACAGCAGCAATCTCAAAAGTAACATCCGAATGAAGCATTGCGGTTTTGGCTCCCGCATTTAGATAGGCAAAAAAGATTGCTGCTGGTAAAACTCCAATCGGATTATTTCTTGCAATTAAAGCAACGGCAATCCCATTCCAACCCATACCAAAAGAAAATTCCTTAATACACATATGGTAGGTACCTAAAATAGAAATCCCTCCAGCAACACCATGTAATGCCCCACTCAAAAACATTGGCAAAATAAAGTAATTACAAACTTTGATTCCGCCATACCGGGAAAACTCCCTGTTAAGTCCACACATTCTCATTTCGTAACCCCAATGGGAATGATACATTAGAAAATAAATAAAAAAAATAGTTAGAATTGCTAATATAATACCAATATTCAAATTTGATGGTGGAAAGATTTTAAGAAAGTGATATTGTGAAGGAATAGTAGAAGTAGTAAGCAAATAACTATTAGGATCATCAAGGGGACCGGTAATAAAATAATTTACAATCAATATCACTGCATTAGAAATAAGGAAAGAAGAAATAAGCTCATTGGTATCCCATTTCATTTTAAATAGCCCTGATAATCCAGCAAGTAGAGCTCCCACAAGCATAGCTGAAACTAACGCTAAAAAAGCTCCAAAATATCCATTAGTATTAGGTAAAGCGAGACATACAATTGTAGCTATAAGTGCACCTGAATAAACTTGACCTTCTCCACCAAGATTAAAAACTGAAGATTTAAAAGCAAGCGAAATTCCTAGACCCGTAAATATTAATGGTATGGCTGTATTTATCATATTTCCAAAATAATATCTATTAGTAAAAGGGCCAATAAAAAAATAGTAAATCGTCCTCCCTGGTTCTTTGCTTAAAATAAAAATTAAAATAATAGCTATAATGAATGAAGCTCCAATAGTAATTGCTAGACCACTAATATTAACAATAAAATCATTTACTTTTTTAATATGCATTACTATTTTTTCCCTTTCTCCTTTTGGCAAGCTAATAGATCATCTTTAATACCTAACATATATTCACCGATTATTTCTTTAGTAATTTCTTTAGAATTTACAAATGATCCAACGATCTTACCTTTGTACATAACTATAATAGTATCAGTTAAAGCAAATATCTCATCTAAATTTGAGGAAATTAACAGGATTGCAACACCTTGTTTCCTTAACTCAAGTATCTTATTATAAACAAACTCACTACTTGCAACATCTAAACCCCATGTAGGTTCAGAAAAAATAATAAAATTAGCTTTTGAAGAAAGCTCACGTGCTAAGATAACTTTCTGAATATTACCACCTGAAAGCATACCAATAGAAGTATCAGAATCCCCTTCAATAGAATAGTATCGTATAAATTTATTTGCAAAGTCTCGAACTTTATTTTGATTAAAAATGCCTTTTTTTAAAAAATAATGATGATTTGAGATAATAAAATTTTCTGCAACTTTAGCCTGGAGGCTTGATCCTCGACAAAGTCGATCTGCAGGAACATAAGCAAAACCTCGTTTTCTAAGTTCTAACACACTAAACTTACTAACATCTTCGCCATGATGCAAAATAGCACCTTTTGTAACTTTACATAAACCGCAAGCAACATCTTCAAGTTCAGAACATCCATTCCCAGCAATTCCCGCCACACCGACTATCTCACCAGAATGTATAGAAAAATTTACCTTATCAAGAAGAAGGCACTCTTGACCTTTTCGTTTAAGGGTAACATCTTTAAATTCAACAACAACCTTACCTTTTTTAGATTCATCTCGTGTAAAATTAAATATAACACTTTTACCTACCATTAGCTGGGATAATTCCTTTTTACTTACTTCGGAAGTTTTTCTAACCGCAACCAATTTACCTTTCCGTAAAATTGTTACACGATCCGATATTTCCTTTACCTCATTAATTTTATGAGTAATAATAACAATTGTTTTGCCTATCGAAACAAGCTTCCTTAATATAGTAAATAATTTCTTAATTTGTTGCTCTGTTAAAAGAGAGGTAGGTTCATCAAGTATTAAAAGATCAGCTTTCCGATAAAGAATTTTAATAATCTCGACCATTTGCATCTGTCCAACGGATAGTTGAGAAACTTTTAGGCTTGGATCAATATTAAATCCAAATTCTTTATTAACTTCCTTCACTCTTTGAATAGCTTTTTTATCATCAAAAAAAATCATACGTTTTAATGGTTCTATACCCAATACAACATTCTGTGCAATAGTAAATTCAGGAATAAGCTTAAAGTGCTGATGTACCATACCAATAGCTAAATGGTTCGCATCTAAAGGGCTTTTAATTTTCTCCTCTTTACCATCAATATAGATCTTACCTTTATCAGGTTGCTCTATCCCATAAAGAATTTTCATAAGAGTGGTTTTTCCAGCCCCATTTTCACCAACCAAAGCATGAATTTCTTTTTCCCCAACCTCAAAATCCACTTTATCATTAGCTAATACATTGTTTTCGGGATAAATTTTACTAATTCCCTTCATCTGAACATACGGTATCATAGATTTTACATCCTATTCCTGCTAAATTTATTTCAGAAAAATTCAAATTAATCATTTTTACATTTATATAAGTTACATTTTAGGATAAGAGGAGAAGAATTTCTTCTCCTCTTATCCTAAAATTATAATCCATAATTCACATAACCTTATAGTTCGGGTACTTCAAATGAGAGTTCGCCGCTTCTCATTTTTTTAATAACTATATTCATTTCTTTCCTAATATCTTCTGGTATATTGTTTATATAATCTGGATCCTTATCTGCAAAATCAATATACCCATCCTTAAAACCGACTATTTCTGCAATTCCAAAAATTAATTTTCCTTCTATTGCCAACTTTACCCGCTCATATACAGCCCTTTTTTGATTAAGCACGCCACAACCTATGATTGTACCAGGAGCCAATTTATACTCATTACTATCAAAATAAACTACATATCTACCTCGTTCCTTTGCGGCACTAATGGTTCCTTGATTAGCCCCACCAGCAACAGCGGCAATAACATCCACACCTGCATCCATCATACTATTAGCAAGGGCCGCGGCTTTGTTAGCATCATACCAATTACCAACTACTCTATAATCAAGAGTAATATTTGGATCAACCGCTTTGAGCCCTTTTTCAAAACCGGGTTTAATCATCTTATCCATAGCCGGATATTGTTGACCTACAATCATCCCTGCCTTAAGCTCTGGGGTAGCCCCCGACATAGTGCTCTTTGTAATTAAACCTCCGAGGTAACCAACAATATATCCCTGTTCAACTTGATTGTAAAGCAGTGAGTGAATTTGCGGGTTTCCTGAAAGAATACCATCAACACAAAGGAATTTTTGTCCTGAAAAATTTTTAGCTACATCAGCACAAATAAAGGGCAGAGAAGGATTAGAAGTAACAATTAGATTGTATTCTCCTGTTGCCGCTAAAGAAGTCACTTTTTCAGGCCATTCTGCTTGATTAAAACCGCCTTCAACCACTTTTAAACTTGCATTACTATATTCTTCTACTGCTTTTGTAGCCCCTTCAACCATTTGCTCATATAAAGGGCTACCAGCAGTAACCCCGGGGACAAATACAGCCACTTTAAATTGACTTTCTGCTTGTGCACTGCTCATAAAAATTAGCAAAGAAAGAAAAAGAGACATTACTATTACTCTTATTAAAAATAATCTTATACTTTTTTTCATTAAATTATACCTCCTCTTAATAATCTTTAAAATATTATCAGATTTTCATAAAACATACATTTAGTTTACCTTCTAACCTACAAAACGTCTATTAACTAAGCTTACTCTATCACCCCCCCTTTTTTTCTCAATTTTAATTAAAATTGGAGTAAACAATCTCTAGTAATTTTTATTTATGCATATTTTAATTATCGACTATATCCAAAAAAAGATCTTTATTCCTCTGGTATAGTTCCTGATATACTTTAAGTAATTTAGCATATCTACAATGTTTTTTATAATCCGGATAAAAGATTTTATTTATCTTTACAATTTCTTTGCTTATTTCTAAAATATCTTTTCCATAAACATATGACATTGCAAATATAACTGTCCCTAAAAGCTCCGATTCATTCACATAAGGTATTTCAATTTTTTCACCAAGAACATCGGCTTTTATCTGATTCCAAATTGGATTTAAAGTTTGCCCCCCTGTAGCTCTTATTTTTTTTATTTCACCACCATTGCCCTTCATTTTATTTACTATTTCAGCTATTCCAAAAGCAACCCCTTCCATTATAGATATCAAACAATCATATTGATTCGTATTTAGATTTAATCCAAAAAATACTCCGCGTGCATTTGCATCCCAATGAGGACTTCTTTCTCCATTTAAATAAGGTAAAAAAATAAGATTTGTAGGCCGTTTTATTTTCTCTAATTTTTCTAAAGCAGGATAGGTAAAATTATCGCTACCATTTATAAGAGAGCAAAACCAATCAATAGCTTTTCCAGTCGTACTCATTATTCCGCTTACCTTCCAAAGTCCAGGGATAAAAAACGGTGTTTTCATAAGTCCATCACAATTTATATCTTTATTTGTGCAAAGATTTATTCCCTGAGAAGTACCACCTCTATCACATAAATAACCATCTTCAATAGTCCCTGTGCCAACTAAGGCTGCTGCAAAATCAGCAGCTCCTGCCACAACAACTAAATTTGAGGGAAAATCCAAATCAATAGCAATATCTGGAAGAACATCAGCTATTTTTATACCAGTAGAAATAAATTCTGGCAATAAAAAATAATTTTCCAATCCAACACTTGCCATAATTGCATCATTGTACCAACAAGGCCGAAAACCGGGTGTATTAAAAGACATATTAACAATTCTTCCCGTTAAATTCATACATATATAATCCCAAGGCTGCAAGAGATAAACAGGTTTTTTAATTTTATCTTTTAACCATATCAATTTTGAAATTACTGCTGCACTCTGTCCATCAATGCCCATTTCTAAAATCGGTTTAAGATGCTCTTTGCCACAAGTATTAAGCCAGGTAATTGCCTTGTGAGCAATTTGCCTTTCTTTATAAATTGGAATAATTGTAGGACCTTGACCAGTTATGCTTAAAGCAGTAATTTTCTTTTTTAAATTAATCGGTATTTTAAAAATAGCTTTCTTAGTTATCTCCCACCAAATAAAAGGATCAATTCCATGATAGCAATCAACCATTCTTCCTTTGCACCTTTCCTGTGAAATGGCTTGGAGTTCGCCTTTTTTTGTAAAAACAGCTATTTTTATATTAGTTGTCCCTATATCTATAGCCATAAACAATTCTGATGACAATTTATAATATCCTCTTTATTATTAATGTTTTTTATAAATAATATTTTTTAATAGTTAAGAATTCATAATTTTTATTGCTTCTTCGACTGATACTTCATTATGAATAATATTGCTTAAAGCAGCGGTAATCTTCCCTGGTTTTGAGTAACCCCAAATATTTCTACCAATTGCTACACCAGCTGCTCCTAAATCGATGGCTTCTTTTACCATTTTTAGAAGATCGACAGGATCATCTGATTTTGTTCCGCCTAACACAACTATAGGCTTAAAAACACTCTTTACCATATTCTTAAAACTATCTGTATCTTTTGTATATTCTGTTTTAATAATATCTGCACCAAGCTCAACTCCAATTCGAGCAGACATTGCTATATTTTCAGGCGTATGGAGTTCTTTTTTTATAAATCCCCCTGGAATCATTTCAGCCAATACGGGAACTTGCCACCTATGAGCCTCTCCTACAATTTTAGAAAGATAACCTAAGGTACGACTTTCATCATTTGTACCAGGAAGTCCCATACAAGCAACTGCATCTGCACCAAGTGTCAAAGCATCTTCTACACTAAATAATTGAGTATAAGATTTGTCCCCATTTCTGATAAACGAGACTCCACCATCTATTCTAAGAATTATACCTTTATCCTTCAGGACATTCCAAAAGTTTTTCACAATCCCAAAAGTAGTAAGAAATGCATCTGCTCCATTAGCAACAATACTTTTTAAAACTTTCTCTGTATCAATTAAATCCGGTAATACATTCATTACACTACCATGATCTATGGCAACAATTAAGCTTTTCCTATCTTCTTTGAAAATTCTATACATCCTTTTCATTGTAAATATTTCCATTACTCTTCTCCTTTTTAATGTTAAAATGTTACAACAACGCGTTGATTTTGGCCTTCAGGAATTAAGGATAGTTCTTCTGAAATTTCTTCTAACTTGATAGTCTTTGTTATTAAAGATTTTATATCTATTAAAGAATTAGATATAAGGTTGGTAGCCTCTCTAAAATCTTCTATAGTACGTCCTTCTGTACCAGTTATAATAACTTCGTTATAATGAAGCTTATTCCAATCTATCCTAATATTTTCACTGGGATACAAAGAAGTATAAAGAACTATTGTTCCTTTCTTTCTTATACACTCAAATGCTTTATCAGCAGCAGACAGGATAGGTGCAGTAATAAATACAGCATCGACTCCTATTCCCTTGTTAGCTTCTTTCGATAGATTAAAAGCATCTTTTGCATCAATACTAAACAATCCTAATTTTTCAGCAAAAGATCTTCTCTTAATGTTAGGATCGCTAATCAATACTTTTACCCCTTTTAATTGAGCTATTAAAGCATGCAAGATACCCATTGTTCCCGCACCTACTATAAGAACAGTATCACCCATTGAGAGAGAAGCTTTTTTAATGCTGTTGATGCAACAAGAAAGTGGTTCTGATAATGCAGCTTCATTAAAATTAATATCTTTAGAAATGGGAAAAACTTGTTTTCTTTGGGCAATAAGGTATTCGGAAAAACCACCCGCAATGAGATAAACATTGTCGATTTTTCTGGTTCCTCTTGAATTAATACAAAGATTATCTAAGCCACTAATACAATAATAACAATGTCCACATCGATTAATAGTATCAACGGCAACTTTTGTTCCAACTTCAATATCTTTAATTTTATTCCCGACATCAATTACCTCTCCAGAAACTTCATGACCACCTATTACCGGGAATGGAACATTAACATCCCCATTATAGATGCGTCTATCTGTAGTGCAAATTCCACAAGCTTTAACCTTAATAAGTACTTCTTCGGTCCCGATAGTTGGAAAGTCTAAATCTTTGAAAACAAATTTACCAGGCTTAGTGATTATAAATGATTTACTCTTAAACATATTAATTCCTCCAAATTTGCTAATCTATTTTATTTAACTGTCAAATTAGCTTATTATTTTTTATTAAGGAATACTTTGGCATCAACTATTATCGCGCATTTTTCATAAACTATTATCGGATTCAAATCAATCTCCGTTATTACTGAATAATCCAAAGCTAACTTTGAAACTCTCATAATAATGTTAATAATTTCATTTACATCACGCCTTGGTTGTCCACGGTAACCTTGTAACATCTTTATTCCTTCTGTTTCAGTAAGCATCTCATCAATATCATTCCTATCAACCGGACAAACCCTAAACGAAACATCCTTTAAAATTTCTACAAAAATACCACCTAAACCAAACATAACTGTTGGACCAAACTGCGGGTCTCTAATCATACCCACAATAACTTCTATCCCTTTCGGTGCTTGCTTATACAGAAGTATTCCATCAATTTTCGCATCAGGTCTTTTCTCCCTAACTTGACTAATAATATTCTTATACGCTTTTTTAATTTGTAGAGAATTAATAATGTTCATCGCAACTCCACCTAAATTCGACTTATGAATAATGTCAGGTGAAATGATCTTCATTACTAAAGGAAAACCTAATTTTTCTCCAGCCTCTATGGCTTCTTTTTCGGAATAAGCTACCAAATACTTAGGAACGGGGATTCCATACTCTGAAAGCAAACTATATGATTCTGCCTCCGTAAGATTTCGCTTTTCCCTCATAGCTAACTTAAGGATAGAGTTCATAATATCACCTCCTTAAACATCTCATCTGCTACTTTACTAAAACCTGCTTCAAAAGCATTAAAATTAATCTCAACAGTCTTTGGTGGAACTCTATCTTGAATAGCTTTTTTTAAAATTTTATATGGAACAGGATTTTTTTTGCAAGCTGCCAAAGCTCCAAGCATAACTACATTCATAGCCTTTGCTGTTCCAGCTTCAATAGCAATCCCAGTAGCATCTAAAGTAATAATATTTGCCTTTAACTTTTTAAAAGAATCAATTATATCTAAAATGGAAGGATATTTTGCTTGACCAGTCTTAACATCAACAGATTCATATTTCCTGGTATTCATTATTATTATACCACTTGGTGCAATATAAGTTAGACCTATTCTTAATGTTTCTAAAGGTTCTAATCCTAATATAATATCTGCCTTATTTTCAGGCACAAGAGGACTGTAAACATCTAAACCAATCTTAATGTGTGAAGCCACAGATCCCCCTCTCATAGATGCCCCAAAGGTTTCACCTAATCTAACTTTTATATCATTATCTCCATTGGCTACAGAATCACGAATGGCTGCATCTGCAAATATATGAGATGCTAAAATACTTCCTTGGCCACCAACTCCTGTAATAATTAAGTTAAACATAATTTATTCCTCCTTTAAACTTATTGCACCAAATGGACATATTTGAATGCATAATCCACAATCTACACATAATAAAGTATCAATACCGGCAACTTTGTTTTCACCGTCAAAAGTCACTGCTGGGCAGCCAAGACTCAAACATTGTTTGCAACCACTACATTTATCTTTATCTATAAAGGTCTTTGGATTTTTAAGTTTCTTTCTTCTTTGAACCTGTAGTGCACACTCACGCTGCAGAATCACTAAAGAGGGCCCTTTAAAATCAAGTGCTTCTCGAATTGCTTGAGTAGATTCTTTTATCTTATAGGGATCTACCACTTTAATAAAGCTTACTCCCATTGCCTCTGCAATTTTTAGAATATTCAAAGCCTCTATTTTTCCCCCCATTGTGTTCATACCGGTAGTTGGGCTTAATTGATGGCCAGTCATACAAGTCCAAGAATTATCTAATACTAAAAATGTAATATCCGCCTTTGTATAAACAGCATTCACTACCGAAGGGAGCGTAGCATGAAAAAATGTTGAGTCTCCGGCAACTGCCAAGATTTTTCCATCTTTATACCCTGCCTGTGATTGACCAATTGCCATTCCAATTCCACTTCCCATAACATATATAGTATCCAATATTTCATAAGGAGAAGAGATGGGATAAGCTTTAGAATTATCTTCAGTAGGATTTATCTTATGAGAAAAAACTCCATACCCACCCTGTTCATAACACCCAATATCCCCATTAACAATATGTACACCTTTTAAACCTTGAAGTGCTTTCTTTGTAGCCCAATAAGTTCCAAGATGCGGACATCCTGCACATAAAGTAGATGACCGGGGAGATATCTTTTTTTGAATTTCTTTTTTTATATTAATCCTTTCCTGGTTTTGCTTAATCGGCAATCCTATCGCTTTGCTTACCCCTTTTACTACAAAATCAACATTTAGTTCTCCATAAGGGTTTAAAATTTGTTTTCTTTCTTTTCCAAAAATTTTAATCCCAGGAAAATTTTCTTGAGCAAAAGAATGTACTTGCCTTTCTATTACAGGATCGCCCTCTTCTATTACAATAAGTTTTTTCAAACCTTTTAAAAATTCTCTTAATTTCCCCTCTGGTAGAGGATTTGCAAATCCTAATTTTAAAAAAGCTAATTTCCCTTTTAATCCTAATTCATCTACAGCTTCTGCTGCATAAGAAGCTCCTAATCCTGAAGCGATGATACCTATATTTACATCTTTGGGGAGACTAATTGTATTAAATTTTGATTTCTCTACTATCTGTTTGGCCTTTTCCATTTGCAAAAGCTGCCATTTATGTTTGCTTACCAGACCCGGTGGTCCATATACATTCCACCTATATGGTATTTTCCAATGTTTGTTAAACCCAAATTTTTTTTCTGGTTTTTTTATCTCTCCGAGAACAACATCGCCACTAGCATGAGCTAATCTGGTTACTGGCCGTAAAAATACGGGAAGTTCTAAGGCCTCAGAAAGTTCGAACGCCTCTATAGTCATTTCTTTAGCTTCCTGCTGATTAGCAGGCTCTAAACAAGGAATTTCAGCATATAGTGCGGCAAATCTACTATCTTGCTCATTAGATGAATAATGAGCACCAGGATCATCGGCAACTACTATTACCATACCGCCCTTTACCCCTGTACAAGGTAAAGTCATAAAATTATCCATTGCCACATTGAGACCTGCACCCTTCATAACTACTAATGAACGAGTACCAATTAAGGATGCTCCGGCTGCAACATCAAAAGCAACCTTTTCATTAATGCTCCATTCTACATAATAATCAAAATTTTTTGCAATCTCGGCTAAAGTTTCCCCTACTTCCGAGGAAGGGGTTCCTGGATAAGCAGCAACCATTTCTACACCTGCTTCAATAGCCCCCCTTGCAATTGCTTCGTTTCCCATAAGTAAAACTTTCTCATTTATCCTATTTGAAGCTACAATATTCACTTTTTTGCCTCCAATTTTAATTATATTTTTGAAGAATATTTTTATATTTAATTAACGCAGAAATTGCCCTCATTGCCCTTTCAGGGGTAGGAAAAACAGGTATGCCTGCTTCATGCAAGTTAAGTACTTCTTTATCTTGAATATCTCCTCCGCCTATATAACACGCAACAATTTCTTGGGAAATTTCATTCTTCATTCTTTTTGCAAAATCTGCTGTATTTGAAATGGGATCTCCAAATATAAGCAGTATTACATCTATATAATCGATGGTTTTAAGCCTTTTTACAACTTCATAATAACGTTCTGCATTAGTATCACCGGTAAGATCCAAAGGATTTCCGATTATACAGTATGGAGGGAGTATATCAGATAAAGCTGTTTTAGTTTCTTCTTTTAAGTTTACAATATCAACACCATTTCCTTCGGCAATATCTGTAGCCAATATTCCACTACCTCCCGAGCTAGTTATTATCAGGCAACGATTCCCTTTAGGAACTTTACATAACGATAAAATTTTACTGAAATCATATAATTCATAAACCGTATCTGCCTTGATAATACCTACTTGCTTACAAGCTGCATCAAAAATTTTATAATCGCCAGCAATGGACTTGGTATGAGATTGTGCAGCTATACTACCCTTTTTAGTGCGCCCCGGTCTTATTACTACTATAGGCTTTTTACACACAACATTCCTGCTGACCTTCATAAAAGTTTGGCCATTTTTAACCCCTTCGAGATATATCCCTATAACATTAGTTGAATTATCTAAGGAAAAATATTTTATTAATCCTATCTCATCAATATCACTTTTATTGCCCAAACTTATAAAGGATGATAACCCCAAATTATCCTCTTCTGCCCAACCAGCAAAGGCAGCTCCTACTGTTCCACTTTGGGAAATTATTGTCATATTGCCTTTAGACTTCATCAAGGGCCAGGCTGCACATAGATGATTAGAAGTATAGGTTACTCCTTGACAATTGGGTCCAATAAATCTAATTCCGTATTTCTTTGCAGTCTCTATAACAGATAATTCAAGATCGTTATTTCCTGCTTCACGAAAACCTCCAGAGATAATAACTGCTCCTGAAACTCGTTTTTGAGCTGCTTCTTCTAAAATTTTTGCAACAAATCTTGCTGGTACTACAATAATTACTAAATTAATCTCACTAACCGGAATTTCAAGCAAAGAATGATAACAATGCAGTCCTAATATTTCAGAACTCTTGGGGTTAATCGGGTAAATCTGTCCTTTAAACCCTCCTTCAATAATATTCTTCATAATGATATGACCAGTTTTTTCAGGACTAGTAGACGCTCCTACTACAGCAATAGATTTAGCTTTAAAAATCTTATTTAACTTATTAATCTCTTTCTACCTCCGACAATTTGACTAAAACTTTTTAAATTTAATCTTCTCGATGACTATATTTTACTGGTAATATTTCTGCTTTATCGCTTTAGTTGGGCATACACTAACACAGAGCCCACAACCAATACAACGACTACTATCTATATATAATTTGTCATTAACCTTTGCTGCACCATAAGCACATACCTGTTCACACCTGCCACAAGAATTACAAAGATTTTCATCTATTTTAGGTATGATTTTCTCAGTTACAGCAACAAGGCCTTTCTCTTTTCTTTCTTTGATTCTTTTTAAGGTCAATCCTCTTACTTCTTCTAGAGAGGAAACGCCTAAATCACTAAGAAGTTTTTCAAGATCTTTAATAATCTTTGAATATTGTTGATCTCCTTTTAAATGTCCTGCGGTACATACTCCTACTAAAGTAGCACCCGCCATAATATATTCTATTACATCAGAAGCAGTGCTTACTCCTCCCACTCCAATAATGGGTAAATTGGTTGATAAGGCAATATCCAAAACCATACGCAAAGTTATTGGCATAATTGCTGAGCCAGTAAGCCCGCCTACACCTCGAGGACCACCTAATTTGGGCTGTCCAGTACGTATATCTATAGAAAGAGCAGGACCAAGAGCGTCAGAACAAGAAATACCATCTGCACCGGATTTTTCAACTTCTAAAGCCCATTCCTTGGCAATATGAGAAAAAGTCCCCGATAATTTAACTACTACTGGAACTTTCACCACATTTTTTATAAGACGAACAGTTTTTTTCATTGGTTCGAAATCAGTTAATGCGGGTTCTGGAAAATTTATATCGGGGAACATAGCATTTAATATCTCCCCCATATGGGGACAGTGGGTAGGAATTTCAATAATATCCGCTCCCGCTTTTTCAGCTTTGAGGGCAAGTTCTGCTGACTCTTCAGGATTAAATCCGGCAAGATTTGCAATTACTAAAGCTTCCCCTTCTTTAGCCTTTCTAATTCCTTCAGAAAACCAATATTCTGAAGGCCTATCTGAACCAAAAACTGAATTCAGCATACCAGCTCGAACTGAAATAAAACACGGTAACACATCTTTTGCTGGTTGAGATACGATTGTTTTGGTACATATTGCAGTAACACCAGAGTGTGATATTTTTTTCATCGTCTCTCCATCCCGCCCGTGTATTCCAGCAGATATAATAATGGGATTTTTAAAAGTTAATCCACAAAATTTTGTGGAAAGATTAATTTCCATATCTTCACCCCTTATTTATTTCTCTCTTAATCTATTTTTTTTATACTAACTCCATTCTTCTTCCAAAGAATTTTTGCTTGTTTTATGCAATCTTTTCTTACTTCTTCTCCATTTACAGTTTTTATTTCTCTATTTTCTACTACTAATTTCCCATCCACTAAAACACTTTCAACATCTTTACCTTGAAAAGTCATAGTAAAATATGAAATTACCGAAGAAGGAATAATCGGTGTCGGTATATCAGGGTTAATAATGATAATATCTGCCTTTTTGCCAGGAGATAGACTGCCTATTTTACTCCCCAAACCAAGGGCACTAGCAGCATTACTCAAAACAAAATCAAGGGCTTGGAAAGGAGGAATAAGAGCTGGATTAGCCCTATAAGCTTTATGTACAAGATAAGCATATCTTATATATTCTGAAGCATCTAAAGTAAAAAAGCAGTCATGACCCAAACTTACATTAATTCCTTTATCTATCATTTCTGGAACTCTGGCTACACCATTTCCTCCTAAGGAATTGGTCATCGGAGTATGAGCAATATTTACTTTATTACGAGCCAAAATTTCTAAATCTTCATCTGATAAATCAATACAATGGGCAGCCACTATATCTGGTCCCAATAATCCTACTTCTTCAAGAAGCATGGGAGCTGATTTTCCGTATTTTTCTATCAAGAAAGCACGAGGTATTTCAGCAATATGAATCTGGATTCCACAATTATATTCATCGGCAATCTTTCGTGCTTTTTTTAAAGTTTCAATTGAATTAGTATAGGCAGTATGTACGCCTAATCTCCCCTGAATCCGATTGTCCTTATTAGCAGGATATTTAGTCAGAAAATTAAGATTTTCTTGAAAGCCTTTTTCAGCCATTCCTCGATCGAGTTTTTCTAAAATCGATATACCAGGAATTCTTTCAGTTATCTCATATCCTACTTGGGCACGTATTCCCACTTCTTCTATTGCTTTTGCACTAGCTTTAAGAGGTCCGGGTAAGGCATTGGGAGCTTCAACTAATTCACATACAGTAGTAGTACCAGTTTTTAACATTTTCATACTTGCATATTTGGTAGCTGCATATACGCCTTCTTCTGTAATGAGATCCTCAAGCCATTCCCAACCCATTTTTTGTAGCATATCCCAAAAACTTCTTAGTTGAGTAACATCAACCGGCATATTATGTCCTAAAACATAAGGCATATGAGTATGAATAATAATAAAACCAGGCATTACAATTTTACCTGAGGCATCAATAATTTTATCCATATCTTTATATTTTGCCTCAAGATCTGAACTTTTTCCTACTTCAAGAATATTATTCCCTTTAATTGCTACTGCACCCTTTTCAATAATCTCTCCTGAAAGGGTATCTTTCTCAAAAGTTAAAACTAATCCATTCTTTATAAGAATATCTGCCATAAGATTATCTTCCTTTCCTGATATTAGTTTTTCTATTTTTTAATTGCAGTAATCCTCTTTAATATGTCTTCACGAGTTATAGGTAATGACCTAAAACGTATTCTGGTAGCATCTGCAACCGCATTGGCAAAAACGGCTGCAGTACCTGCTACTGGAGGTTCGCCCACCCCCTTAGCGCCAAACGGCCCTGTAGGGTTATAATCTTCTACTAAAATTGTTTCCGTAGGGATCCTATCTTTAACTGTTGGCACAGCATAATCGGCTAAATTTGCATTAATAATATGGCCTTCTTGATAGATAATTTTTTCCATATGGGCTAAACCAAAACCCATAAGTGAACCACCTTCTACTTGACCTTCAACCCCTAAAGGATTTATAACCTTTCCTACATCATGGGAAGCAATATGTCTTAGTACCTCTACCCTCCCAGTAAATCGATCAACACGAATATCCATCATATGGGTACCAAAATTATAAGCAATATAAATATTCCCCTGATGGGTTTCATGGTCATAATTTGCTTCAGGAGCCTTAGAAAAAGCTAAATTCATAAGAGGAAATCCAGTCCAATAAGCGGCAGTAGCAACTTCTTTAAGGGGAATGCGGGCAGAATCGTCATTTTTGAGGATAGCAAAATTTTCCTTAAAAATAATTTGCTCTTCATTAACCTTAAACATTAAAGATGCCATTTTGACTAACGATTTTTTCACCTCCTGCGCTGCTTTAAATACAGCCATTCCACCAACGGTAGTACTACGAGAAGCTACAGTAGCACCAGAATCATGAACAGAATCAGTATCAAGTTGCTTAACAGTAATCTTATCTATAGTAATTCCCAAAACCTCTGCTGCAATTTGTGCAAAGACTGTATGAGAACCTTGTCCCATTTCAGTAAGCCCAACTCCAATAAGCACGCTTCCATCCTGACTCATCTGTACACTTGCCCCAACTACATCAATACCCTCTGCTCCATTAGAAATTCCCTGAAGCATACAAGAAAAACCAGTACCATAAAGCCAACGACTATCATTCAATTTTCCTTTTAAGTGAGGATGTTTTCTTTTCTCTTTAATTCTATTAATAGTCTCTATCAAACCAACTGACTGATTAAATACCTGACCTGTAGCAGTTGCATCACCGGGACGAAGACCGTTTTTATATCTAAGTTCAAGGGAATCCATCTTAAGAGCTGCAGCTAATTCATCTATTTGGGATTCCGAAGCAAAGGTAACCTGAGGAACACCAAAACCGCGCATAGCACCACAGTATGTTTTGTTAGTATATACTGCAGTAGATTTTACAAAAACGTGGGGGATATTATAAGGACCGGCAGCATGAATTAAAGCCTTCATAACTACAAAGGGACTCTCAGAAGCGTATGCCCCTCCATCAAGAAGAATATCAATTTCTCGAGCCACTATTGTACCATCTTTCTTAGCACCTGTTTTATAATGAATGCGTGAGGCATGTCGTAAGTTTGAACCTATAATTGATTCTTCGCGATCATGCGCTATCATCACCGGTTTTCCTAATTTGACAGCAGCAATAGAAGCTAATGAACCAATTTCAGCAGCTACATCATCTTTCCCTCCAAATGAACCTCCTGTATGTGCGTGAATAACTTTTACCTGGGATGCAGGAACATTTAAATTTGCTGATATATGGGTTCGAAGATGAAAAGGTGATTGGCAGGAAGCATAAACCGTAATCCTCCCATTTCCCATGGGAACAGCACAAACTGCTTCTGGTTCAAGATAAGCATGTTCTTGAAATCCTGTATTATAGGTATTCTCCACTACAACTTCCGCCTCTTCAAAACCTTTTTCAACATCACCTTTTATGAGTTTTTTGGAAAAGATAATGTTTCCTTGAGGATGAATCTTTCGCGCACCCTCTTTTAATGCTTCATCAACATTAAGAATAGGATCCCAAGGCTCTATCTCTATAATAATCTTTGCAGCAGCAGATTTTGCTACAGCTTTTGTTTTAGCAACTATTAAGGCAATTGACTCTCCCTCATATCGAATCTCCTCAGAAGCGAGGAGTGGCTGGTCAAAAGGAGGAAGAATCCCGATAATATTGGGACCAGGAATATCATTAGCAAAAAGAATAGTAACCACCCCAGGAATAGCAAGAGCGCCTGAGCAATCGATTTTTTTAATTCTCCCTGCGGCTACGTTAGCACGACGCGCATATCCATAGAGCATACCAGAGAATTTCAGGTCTCCAGTAAATTTTACTTTACCCGTTACCAGGTCATAACCATCAACCCTTCTTTCTACTTTCCCAACCATAGTAAATTTTTCTTTACTCATTTCCCTTCTCCTTTGCTACTTTTACACTGGCATGTTTTACTGCTTTTATAATTTTAGTATATCCTGTGCATCTACAAATATTTCCGCTAAGTGCTTCTTTTATCTCCTTCTCGTTTGGTTGAGGATTCTGTTCAAGAAGAGCTTTTGAACTTAGAATCATCCCTGGTGTACAAAATCCACATTGAATTGCCCCCTCTTCTATAAAGGCTTCTTGTATAGGATTTAATTTTCCATCCTTTTCAGCAACTCCTTCTATAGTTTGTACTTTTCTACCATTTAACTTTGAGGCATATAAAAGACAAGAAGGTACTGGTTTCCCATCAAGTAAGATGGTACAAGCACCACACTCTCCCTTACCACATCCTTCTTTCGTTCCCGTTAATCCTAATACATCCCGAAGAAGGTCAATTGCACGCATATCAGCTGGCACATCAACTTTCTTCATTTCACCATTACAGGTAAATTCTATAACCATTTTTACCTCCCCTAAATCTTGAATAAATAAATTTTATTAGCTACTTATAAATTTCTTTAAATGCATCTTGAAAAAGTGAACCAATCACCATTCTTCGATAGTTTTCGGAAGCTCTTACATCAGAAATAGGTTTAATCTGTTCATCTATCACTTTCAACGCGTCTTTTAATATTTCTTGATTAATGGTCCTTCCTTTAAGGAATATTTCCACTTTTTCTAATCTTAGAGGTATCGGAGCAACAGAACCAACGGCTATTCGAATATCTTCAATTTCATTACTTTTTTCCCTTTTTTTTAACCAAATTGCAACATTTACCTGAGAAATTGTTTGACCATTTCTTTTCCCTATCTTTCTAAAAGAAGAATTTCTCTCATTCAAAAATAATTTTTTAAAAACTATTTCTGTTAAGATCTCGTTTTTTGCAAGAATAGTTTTTTTAGGTCCAATAAAAAAATCCTTTGCTGGAACTTCACGTTCACCATAAGGGGAAATAAGAATTAATTCACCTTCAAGAACAATTATTGGAGCTAGAATATCGCCGCAAGGAGAAGCATTGCAAATGTTTCCACCAATAGTTCCTAAATTACGAATCTGAGGCGAACCTATAGATTTTGCGCCTTGAATTAAGCATTGAGGTAGAAATTTTGAAGAAGCGATTTCTTCTAACGTAACAGCTGCACCAATTTTAAATCCTTCTTCAGTTCTTTCTATTTTTTTTAATTTTTCAATCTGAGAAAGATCAATGAGTACTTGAGGAATAATAAAACCATCTGATATTTGAATAATTAAATCAGTCCCCCCTGCTATAAATTTTGAATCTTTTTCAGATAAGATATATTCTAATGCTTCTTTTATACTTTTAGGAAACAAATATTTCATTTAACAATACCTCCCAAAAAGCAAAAACAATACATTTTTACTTAAATTAATTACTTTATTACCTTTACCTATTCCATATATAAACTGAATTAAAATTAAAGAGATTGAGCTTTAAAAATATTCAACTAGGTTTACACTACTCCTCCTAATAAAATAGCTAAAATAGCTTCAATAGTATACATTCTATTTTCAGCTTCATCAAATATTATCGAGTTTGAAGCATCTAAAACCTCGCTGGTTACTTCAAAATTCCTGGAAACTGGCAAGCAATGCATTACATTAACATCTTTTTTAGCCATATCGACTATTTTTTTTGTAACACACCATTTGTCTTTTAATTTTGCTTTTTTCTTTTCAAATTCGGGGTTTCCTTGAAAATGAGTTTTTAATCCTTCGGCAAATACTTCCGGAGATACCCAAGAATAGATATTAATAAAATCTGCGTCTTTGACAGCTTCTTCATAAGAACGAACAATATTAATTTTACTACCAGTTAGTTCTCCTTGTACATCAGCTATCTTTTTAATATTCATATCAGGATCAAAACCTTCCGGACAAGCTATAGTTAAATCAAAACCAATTTTTCCAGCCATTAACATTGTTGAATTGGTAAGCCCTGCTGGAGGATTAGCTGCCCTATATCCCCATAAAAAAGCTACTTTGCACCTTCTTAAATCACCTTTATGCTCCTGCATAACCATTGCATCAGCTAAAGCCTGGGTAGGATGTTCAATAGGGCAAGAGGCATTAATTACTGGAACTTCGGAATATTTTGCAGCTGAATCTAATCTTGCTCGTCCAACTGGACGGTAAGCTATACCATCTACCATTCTATCAAGAGTTTTAATAGTATCATGCCAATCTTCTTCAGCCGCTTCTCCTACCCATAAACGATCTTGTCCTAACCACATCATATGCCCACCTAAATGAGTCATAGCAGTCTCAAAAGAAGTACTGGTTCTGGTAGAAGGTGTTTCAAAAATTCCTCCTAAAGCTTTTCCCTCTAAAACTTTATGTGATTTGCCTATTCTACGATCTTCCTTAAAACGTTTTGCAACATTAATCATAAATTGAATTTCCTCAGCTGTAAAATCACTAATTCCTAAAAAATCTCTTCCTTTTAATTTTCTCATTTCTTGCCTCCTTAATTTATTTTACCTTCTTCAAGGTATTGTTTTAATTGATCTAATGACCAAGATGAATCAAAACCTAATTCTTCTACAGTTCTCCCTATTTTCCAGAAATCTCTATCTAAAAGAGCCTCTGCAATTGTTATAATAGCATCACTTGCCGGAGTTGGTACTCCTAACATCTTTCCTAAAGAAGAAAAAGTTATTAATCCATAAGGTATATCCTCTGTAAGTTGCCGGGCTTCTAAAGTAAATGGTCCTTCACAAATTTCTAAGAACGGTGTATGTATAGCCTCATAAATTGGAAGTACTTTATCAACTCCGCCACGATTCCACTTAACTATTCGAATTTCTTCTTCTAATGTATATTGCTTTAATCCTAATTTTTCCCCAATCGCCATTCTTTCTCGATCAACTTTTTTCATTAAATTTACCACCGCAGGAGTATTTTCTTTCACCCCAAAAAGATGAAAATCTTTTTCTCCTGATTCAATCCTTGCTGCATTACATATCATGGGAGGGGTATGAGTTATAGCATTATAATCAACAAGTAAGGTATCAATTGCATTTTTACCTTTTCTAACAGTATATCCATTTTTAGGTGAAAATAGAGTGGTAAAGATAGGATATACATAATCTATATCTTTACCGGGAAAAGAAGCAATTATTAAATTTTGGGTCCTTGCTTCCAAACGCACTTGATGGTCTCCTATTTTAGATGCCCCATAAGGTAATGTATTACAATCTGCAAGGTAGATTTTTTTTGTTATTCCCACTTCTCTAAGCACCTTTGCCCAGGTAAGTGAAGCACCACCTTTACCAAGGGAAATAACTACTTGTCCTTCTTTAAGATAAGGAGCAGCTAATTTCGCATATTTTTCAGTAACAAAATATGGTACAGGATTAAGTATAACTTGAGCACCTTTTATAACTTCTCTTATATCCTCACTGGTTAAAGCTACCTTACCAAATACCCCAGTTTGTCTGGAATTAATATCTAATACCTCTATGCCACCATACTTTGAAACTCCCTTAATTTTACCAGGAAGAGCATCATAAAGTGCTACTTTATATCCTTGATTGCCAAGATCAGCTGCGCACATAAATCCGCCATTGCCAGCTCCTAATACTGCAATTTTTTTAATTTCATCCACTTTTTTTATTTCCTCCAATATTTCTCAACTTATTAGTTTTTTTCCAATTAATTTCATAATTATTTCCTTCAAGTACCACCCCATAATCTTGTAATGCACTTTCCTGGGAAACAATTTCATTTAACACATCTTCTCTGACTAATTCAGCATCTCTCTCGAAAGGATCACCCCAGCCTCCACCTCCGGAAGGATAAGATGTAAATGTATCACCTTTTTTTAGCTTCACTGATTCTTTTGCCTTAAGCTCTTTTTGGTTTTTTTCTCCTTCATTTATAAAAGCAAGGTTACATGAACCTAGTTTTCCGCCAAAAAGCCCATAAGGAGGGTTATATTTTCCGTCTCCAAACATTACAAGAGTTGGATTTTTATCATATAAAATTATTTTATATTTAGCACTACACCCACCTCTGTATTTTCCTGCTCCACAGGAATCTGTTGTAAATTCGTTAAATTCAGTAACATGAGGATAATCAACTTCATTAGTTTCTATATTGGGAGCAATTAATCCTCCCAAATCAATTCCATCACCAATGTAATGACGACCATCCATCCCATACATTCCTCCAGCTCCTCCAAACCCATTAAAACCAAACATAACATAAAACTCGTTATTTCGGGGATCAATACCTGTAATGGTGGGTCCATTCCATCTATTCCACCCGGCAGGAACTTTTTCCGGAATTATTTGAGCAAGGGCTTTCCAGCAGGCTTCTAAAATTGCGCAGGCAGTATCTAAAGTACATGATGCCACTGGCGCAGGAAATTTAGGGTTAACTATGCTCCCTTCAGGCGCATAAATTTTAATAGGCCGATATACCCCCTGATTATGAGGAATATCCGGGGTAGTAACTGTAGTAAGAAAAGCAACATATACACATGTTTCAGTATTGGCCAAAGGAGAATTTACAAAACCAGTTACTTGTTTATCCGAACCACTAAAATCTACAAATGCTTCATCTTCTTTAATACTAATAGTTACTTTAATCTTTATAGGATCATCGGTAAATCCATCTGAATCTAAAAAAGTTTCGCCGGTGTATACTCCATCTACTAATTTTTCAATCTCAGTTCTCATTCTCATTTCTGCATATTTATGAATATCTTCTATGGTCTCTCTAACTTTCTTTTCTCCGTACTTTTCGATTAATTCTAATATTCTCTTTTCTCCTACCCGGCAAGAGGCAACTTGAGCTTTCATATCTACCCATAAAGCATCAGGCATTCTGGTGTTAATTCTAATCATTTTCACCACATCCTCTATGGGTTTTTCATTTTTATATATTCTTAAGGGTGGAATCCTAATCCCTTCATGAAATAATTCTGTTGCTGTTGGGCAATAAGAACCAGGTTCTAAACCCCCTACATCTCCGTGATGAGCTCTATTTATAGAAATAAATTGTAGTTTTCCATTATAGAAAATTGGTTTCATAATGGTAATATCCGCAAGGTGAGTGCCTCCCAGATAAGGATCATTCATTACAAAAATATCACCAGGATGAATATCACTGCCAAATTCCTTTGCTATTGCTTTAACTGCTTCCATAGCAGAAGCAGTATGTGAAGGTACACCATCAACCTGGGCTATAATTCTATTGTCCCAATCACAAATAGCACAGGAAAAATCATGAACTTCGGCAAAAATTGGTGAAATCGAAGTATTAATCATAGTAATACCCATTTCTCTATTAATAGTAAGTAATCTATTATAAATAACCGCAAAAGTAATTGGGTCTTTGGCTCCTTCAAATTCTTTTTTTCTCTGGGCAAGATTACTCATTTCTTTACCTCCATAATAATGTTATTAAAACCGTCAACACGGGCATTCCAATTTGGGTGAACTATAATAGTGGTAATTCTTTCTTCTATTACAGCGGGTCCTTCGATTAAATTTCCAGGCTTTAATTTTTCCCTATCGTAGATAGGGGTATCTATAAATTTTGTATATTCTTCAAAATATATCTTTCTTTTATTTTTAAAGGCATAAGATGGGTCTTTTTCTTCTATTTGTTTTTCTTGTAAACCAGTTTTATCCACATGCCCTACTGCTGTAATTCTTAAATTAATTATTTCTAATGGGGTCTCGGGGGTAGAATAAGTATAAAGTCTTTTATGTGCCTTATGAAAACTCTCTGCAATTTCATTTAAATGTTCTTCTTCCATATTGCAATTATTGGGAATTTCCACAGTAACTTCGTGATGCTGACCTACATATCTAATATCTAAAAATCTTAAAAGGGAAGCTCTTTCTTTTTCTACTCCTTCTTCAAAAAGTTCTTTAAGTGCTCTCTTTTCTGCTTCATTGATAACCTTATTAAATTCATCAAGATTTATACCCGGAATAAAAGCTCTATAACTATTTACGTTATCCAATCTGATATCTGTTTCTAACATTCCCAATGCACAAAATACTGAAGCAGCTTGTGGGACTATTACTTCCGCAGCACCAATTTCCTCTGCAATTTTACAAGCATGAATAGAACAAGCCCCACCTGCACTTATAAGTGAATACTCACGGGGATCGTGTCCTCTCTGTACAGATACTACTTTCGTAGCATCGGCCATGTTTTGGTTAATTATTTTGTAAATTCCAAATGCTGCCTCTTCTATACTCATCCCTAAGGGTTTTGCAACTTTTTCTTCAATAGTATTATAAGTCTTAAGGTAATTGACTTTCATTTCTCCCCCCAGGAAGTATTCTCTATTCAAATAACCTAAAATTAGATTGGCATCTGTTACTGTAGGTTCTGTCCCACCTATATCATAACAAACCGGCCCGGGATCAGAACCTGCTGATTTTGGACCTACCCTTAGCATCCCCCCCTTATCTATCCAAGCAACTGATCCGCCACCTGCACCAATGGTATTTATATTAATCATTGGTTTAGCTATTCGGTAACCAGCAATTTCCCCTTCCATAGTTAAAATTACTTTCCCATTATTAATAAGGGTAACATCAAAAGAAGTGCCACCCATATCCATAAGGATTACTTTATCTCTTTTTAAAATATTGGAAAAGAATATAGCACCAACCGCTCCTGCAGCAGGTCCGGATAGCAAAGTGGCGGAGGCATGTCTTATTGCGGTAATCGAAGTCATAACCCCTCCATTTGAGGCAGTAACATAAAAGGGTCGAGATAATCCATCACTTTTTAATTTCTTTTCCAGATTTGAAAGATATACAATTAATTTAGGTCCAACATAAGCATTGGCAACAGTAGTTGACATCCTTTCGTATTCACGTATTTGAGGGAGTACTTCAGAAGAAATTGATATGAAAGAATTGGGCAATTCTCTTTGCACTATTTCTCTTATCTGTTTTTCGTGTTTATCATTCAGATAAGAAAATAAAGTACAAATCGCCACAGCTTCAATTTTTTCTTTTTTAAATTTTTCACATATTTTTTTAACATCTTCTTTTATAAGAGGTTTTATTATTTCCCCTTTACAATTAACTCTTTCCCTTACTCCTAATCTTAAGTACCTTGGTACAAGGGGAGGAGGAATTGGAAGATAAAGATCCCATATATTCTCTTTATGCGCCCTTCTCATCTCCAATGTATCTCTAAAACCCTTTGTCAATATCAAACCTGTTCTCGCTCCAGTTTTAGTAAGAAGGGTATTAGTCGCAACTGTAGTTCCATGTGAAAATAAATCAACTTCACCAAGGAATTCATTTAAAGTTTTTCCAAAGTATTCTGCAGCCTTATGGATTACATTATATAGACCTATAGATGGATCTTTCGGAGTAGATAGTTCCTTAAAAGCATAAATTACTCCTTTTTTATCAATTACAACACAATCCGTGAATGTTCCTCCAATATCCACCCCTACTCTAAAATTCATAACAATCTCCCCTTTTTTAAATATAATAGTTTTAATTTTGATTCGATATTCTAATGAATTTTTTATTCTTAATAAAAAATAAAACTAATTACATATTTTTCCATCAAATTACTTTTCCCTTATATAATAACTTCTTTTTATTAATTTACAGAAGATATAATATTATTTAATTATCAAACATATCTTTCTGGATGCCTATCATATGTTCTTGCATTTTAAGATTCGCAAGTTCAGGATTACTGTTATAAATTGCATTGAATATTTCTGTGTGTTCTTTTTCGAATTTTTTAATATTACTTTCTTTTAATATAGCTTTCTTTTTTAAAACTTTCCAATGTTTTTCTTTAAGCATAAGATTTACACCAGAATATACAGTAAATAATACAGAATTATGCGCACTTCGAGCAATTAACAGATGATATCTGCGGTCTTCTTCCATATAACTCTCAGCATTCTTTAGATCACATTCTATTTGTATACCCAAAGCATTAAGCCTTACTAAGCATGTGTTAAGTTTTTTTATGTCCTCATCTGTTCTTCTCTCTGCAGCAAGAGCTGCTAAAACTGGCTCTATTTTATGCCTTGCTTCAAAAACTTCAAAAGGACTATGATTTTTAAGGAGTTCTTTAAGTAGCTCACCATCTATTGATGCATCTGATACACTTACTTTAATGAAATTTCCTTGGCTACTTTTACTTTTAATTAATCCGAGTATTTCAAGTGCACTCATTGCTTCTCGAATAGATGCTCGGCTTGCACCAAATTTTTCAGCAAGCACCCTCTCTGGTGGAAGTTTATCGCCAGCCTTCAATCTACCATTGGCTATCAGATTACGAATTTGATCTACTATCTGTAAATATAACTTTTGATTTTTAACTTTTTTAAACATAATTTATTCTCTTTATTGTATATTGTCAGAATATCAGTTGGTCTGACCAATATTTATTATAATATTACTATACCAATTTATAATTTGTCAAATACTTTTTTGGTAATTTTCTTGTAATTTCATTGCAGACCATTAATTTATATTTAAATCTTCTTCTTTAGTAGGCCAAAATAACATGAGTGGATATTGATAGGTAAAATGAGGATTATTAAATTCAATTACTATACTAATCTTCTCTTAACGAATGAGGTTAATCTCTACAAATAAAAAAATAGAATCCATATAGTACTTAATTTATATTTTTAACCTTTCCCTCCTTTGGTAAAATTTCATTTCACCATCGTTATGCTTATATAAATATAACGACATACAAAAAAAATACCTTTTCCTTAGGATTATAAAATACTATGCTAAAATTTTAGTATGAACATTCTTTTTTAAAGTATACAATATTACTTTAGAATTTTTCAAGATTAATTAAACTTCTGTAAAATAATTTTTTCTGATTACTTTTTATTTAAATAGGCACAGATTGCCTCTAAAACTGCCCCTCCTATAGAGCGGGCTTTATCAGAAACAGTAAAGCAGTATTCTCTTATCCCTCGAGGATCAATATCTCCAACTTTCATACCTCTGGTAACCCAACTTTGAGGATAGATTAACCCCCGCAGAACTCCTGATATTTCTGCTTTTAAAGGAAATCCCTCCACCTCTGCAATTACCTCTCCTACCTCAACCATGTCGCCAATACTATGTAAAAGTGTGATTTCACCTTCAGCCGGGGCTCGTAACAACCTTCTTATAGATTCTCCCCCAACTTCTCCGGGCACACCGGTATCCGGGGCTGCCTGTCCCTGATAGTAAAGCCTCCCCAGGTTATGTCCTCTCATAGTTTCTATCACCACATCAACATCTTCCCCTGCGGCAAAACCAGGGCCTAAGCCAATTACTAAAGGTGCCTGCTCTTTCCTGGTTCCTAGGTTACGTTTTGCCAAAATAGCATCTACTAAAACAGTTGGATTAAATTTATCAATGTAACTTCCATCCGGGTCTACCAAAACTGCTATTTTCCTCTGATTAATAATATTTTTCACTTTTCCGTAGGAAGAAACCAGTACTCCCTCTATACCTTCAATAACAGCTTTGTTCTCATAAACAGTTCGGGCAAAAGAAAGCGGTAAACGAATAACTGTGGGACGCTCTATTTCTAAAATAATAATTTTAAAACCAGCTCGAAAAAGCCTTACTGCTACTCCCGTAGCTAAATCTCCGCCTCCGCGAATCACTACTAATATATTATTCAATTTCAATTTTCCTTTCTATTTTGTAGGAATTTTAAATACATCTGGGCTTTTAAATAATCTTTTTCTTGATCAATATCAAATAAAATTGCCTTATCTGAAATATTTATTCTTTTAACCTTCTCGGGATGGGCTTTAATTAAAATTCTCCCTCCCACATCACCAGTTATAGCCATCAACTCGTTTTTCCAATATATATCAAAAAGAACGGGATTCCCTCGTCTATCCTCATAATAAGGTACAACTATTTCCCCTTTACCCGGAGAAAAAGATTTCATCAACTTATTTATAATTATAGAACTAATTAAAGGTTGATCACCTAAAATAAGAAAAAATCCTTCTACTTCTTGAGGATCTACTCTTAGCAGCGCTTTCTGAATTGTAGTACTCATTCCTTTGTAAAAATCAGGATTAAGAACGATCTCTGCTCCCCATTTTTTACCTATTTTAGATATTTCCTCATCTTTCGGACGGACCACTAAAATTATTTTATCCAAAGAAGATAATTTGGCTGCTTCTAATACCCATTCTATCAGTTTCTTATTACCCAGAGGAAGAGTTAATTTTACTTTCCCCATCCTTTTGCCTTCCCCTGCCGCTAAAATTATTCCGTAAATCATGTCGTTTTTACCTTCCTGATTACCTCAGCTACCACTTCATTCTGACCAGCAGCTCCTATAATTATATCACTAATTCCCCTGTGACAGATTTTTAAAACTTCAAAAGTTAATTCTTCAGCCATCTTTAGGTCTCCGGAGTCTTCTGCTTTATTAATAAAAAGATGACAGCGGCAACCCGGAGGAGCCTCTTTAAATAAACCCTCAGGATGGCAAATTAAAAAGGCTAAAATTTCTACTCCAACCTTTTCTCCTAAGTTTAATCCGGTTAGCCGGGAAAAAATCTCAGAACGGAAAACATTTTCTTCCTGTAAAGAAAGACCCAGAGCATCTATACCAATTACTCCGATTAAATCTGTAGTCGATAAAGGTATTACCGGCTCATGAGGAGCAGGAGCTTTTACCGGTCTTCCTGCCGCCCCATCGGCTTCTACCAAAAAATAATCTGCCATTCTATCCTCCCACCACTTATCCAACCAATCAGGAGGTGGACCGGATACTTTTTCTTCTCCGTTATCCTCTATTTTCTCTTCTATGACTGCTAATCTTCCTCCTTTACTTTCAAGAGAAAAATATTTTTTAATAGATTCCCGAACAGACTCTTCATTGTGGCCTTCAATTAATCTGCCTTTTTTTACAAAAGGAGCTAACTGCCAGTTAAACAATTTGGTAGTAGTAGTTAAGATTATTCGTTTATTTTTAAGAGCCAGTTCCTCTGCCAATCGATTAAAAAGAGTACTCTTCCCTCCCGCACCTACAAGAGATATAAAAGCTCTCTCTCTTAAATCTAAAGCTTCACTGATTAACATTTAAATAATCCTTATTTATGATAGTAATTCAGTTTCTCTAACTATACTTTTTAACAGATATAATATTTTTACTTTTTAAAAAAATCTTTCTTTAAATCTCTTATTATTTTTTCCGGGGTTGCAGGTAATCGCTTTATTCTTACTCCGGTAGCATCATAAATAGCATCTAAGATGGCCTGTACAATATTATTAAATGAAGGCTCTCCTATGCCTTTGGCTCCATAAGGTCCCAAACCGCCTCCTGATTCAATCATAATAGTTTTAACTTCCGGAGAATCGACAGCCGTAGGAATAAGGTATTCGGCAAGAGAAGGAGTTTGAGGAATTCCCTTTTTTAGAGCATAATCTTCACATAATGCATAGCCTATTCCCTGTATAGAACTACCCTCCATCTGTCCTTCCACACGGTTGTATGACAAATAAAAGTCTACCACTTTTTTATCACTTGCTCTATTTAATTTTATATCTTCCATCTTCTTTACGAGATACGAGATACTAATAGGATATTAGCTTTTCAAATGCACGTTTGAATAAGATTCCGGAAATGTATCGGCGATATTCAGCAGATGCTCGAATATCACTGATAGGGTTAACTTCTTCTCTTACCTTTTTTATGGCTTCCTCAATCAATTCATCATTTATTTTCTTATTTTTTAAAAATCCTTCTACTTAATTAATCTAAGAGGTGTCGGGGCAATCGAACCCATAGCAATACGTACATCATTACCGGACCAAAATGAGGATCTTTCATCATTCCGATAATAATCTCTTCCCCTTGAGGAACCATGGGATAGATAGACTATTACTCCAGAAATTTTCGCCTTTTTATTATATTTTTTTGCCTCAAAAATAATTTCTTGATAAGCTATTCTGGCTTCCTTCTCAGTCTTAATGCCTACTTTTACTCCTCCAGCATCTGTTTTATGGATGATATCAGGAGAGACAATTTTCATCACTATAGGAACTATAGGAAAATTTATTTCTTTGGCTAACCCAGCAATTTCATCTTCACTCTTTATTAATTTGAAATCAGGAACAGGAATTCCATATTCCTTCAACAATTCTTTTGCCTCTGTCTCCAACAAAGACCTTTTTTCTTTTTTCGCCTTTCGAATAATTCTATGCACCTCTTGCTCCTTAACAACTATTTTTCAAACTTTGTAAAACTATCTTTTGAATTACTTTAGCACATCTTTCTCCGGTTTCATAATTGGGGATTCCGTATTTTTTCAATTCTCCAATCGCCTCTTTTACTAATCTGCCAGCCATAAAATTAGCAAATACAGGTATTTTTATCTCTTCTTTTATTTTGCCTAAAGCGGTGGCAATCTCTGTAGAATCCATGGAAGCAGTCGGAACAAATATAGCAATTATGGCATCATATTCCGGGGCAATAGTTTTACTGACTTTAACAAAATACTCTGCTCCCCCATAAGCCAGGAGGTCAAAAGGATTTCCTAAGGAGACATGTGGAGGGAGAATTTCTTTTAGTTTATTCTTTAAACTTTCGGATGGTTCAAGGACTTCTAATCCCAATTCTTCTAATTTATCTGTAGTTAACACTGCAGGTCCTCCTGAATTGGTAATCACTCCAATCTTATTCCCCTTGATTTTCGGGCAATGAATCAAGCCCCGGCATAAATCAAACATCTCCTCTACCCCTTCTACTCGTAAAATACCGGCCTGCTTAAAAGCGGCATCATATATCTTGTCTTCCCCTGCCAGAGAACCGGTATGAGAGGAAGTTGCCCTCATACCAGCTTTACTCTTCCCCGCCTTAATAGCAACAATCGGTTTTTTAAGAACGGCCTTTTTAACTTGAGCTAAAAATCTTCTTCCTTCTTCTAATCCTTCAATGTAGAGAGCAATAACTTTAGTCTGCGGATCATCTTCAAGATATTTAGTTAAATCTACTTCGTCTACATCACATCTATTCCCGTAGCTTACAAATTTAGAAAAACCAAAACCTAATTCTTCGGCCATCATTAAGACTGCCCCGCCCAGAGCACCACTTTGGGTGATAAAGGCAGTTTCACCCGGAAGGGCACGAACTTCAATACTGGCAAAAAGATTACATTCTGTATTCATAATTCCCGCACAGTTCGGACCTATTATTTTCATTTGATGTTTTTTAGCTATCTTCTTTATTTCTTTTTCTTCCTTAATATTCCCTACTTCAGAAAAACCAGCAGAAATTATTACTGCTGACTTAACTCCTTTACTTCCCAAATCTTCTAAAAGTGAAGGGATAAATTGCCCCGGAATAGCAATAACAGCTAAATCAATATCTAAATCATTAAATTCTGGATAAATTTTTTGACCAAATATTTCGCCTCCGTTACGGTTTATGGGGTAAATTTCTCCCTTAAATCCTCCGTCCACCATATTCTTCACTATTTCATATCCGGTCTTTCCTTCTTTCATTGAAGCAAAGATAGCCACCGAATGAGGGTTAAAAAAATTTTCCATACTTTTCATTTATCCATTCCTTCTGCTGTTTTATAACCTGCGTAAAAAGCAGCAATATTTTTTTCTAATTCACGGGGGATATGTTTTTTTAAAATATCAATAACAGACTCTTTGTCAAATGAAGAGATAAAAGAGAGAGCACCCAGCAAGACAATATTTTCTGCAATGGGAAGCCCTGATTCTCTCGCAATTTTTCCTGCATCTATCCAAATTATTTTTGCTTTTGCTTCTTTAAATAATCTGATTATCTCCTCATCTTGAGGATATTTTTCGGGATGGGCCATCATATCGATAGGATATATCCTTTTTCTATTTAAAATAACTGTTCCGCCCGGTTTAATAAATTCTAAAGTTTTCAATCCTTCGGATAATTCCATTACTACTATTATATCAGAAGAGAGAGGAGGAACCCTCGACCCAAATACATTACCTATCCTAACTTCACAATGAACCGGGCCGCCTCTCTGAGCCATACCCACTTCTTTGAAAAATTTGACTTTCTCGCCTTTTTTCAATCCATAATCGGCAATAATCTGCCCTAATCTTATTACTCCCTGTCCACCTACTCCGATTAAATAAAAATTATTTTCCATCTTTTATCACCTCTATCGCCCCTGCCGGACAGGTAAATTCACATAACCCACAGCCGAAACAGGCGGAAGTAATTTCCATATAGGCTTTACTATTGGCATCTTTGGGATGAAATACCATTGCCGGACAAGCTAAAGAACTCAAGCATATCCTGCAGCCGGTACATTTATCTATATTTACTTTGCGCTGGGGGAATTTAACCTTTCTTCTTTTAACTTGAAGAGCACATTCCCGACGGGAAACTATTACCGAAACTCCCGGATATTCTATCGCCTTCGCTATTGCGTCTGTCGCTTTTTCGCTCTGATAGGGGTCAATTATCTGAATATCCTCTATCCCGCAGCCTTGACAAATCTCGACAATATCAACTCTCCTGGTATCAGTAGTCCCATTTAAATTAATAGTCCCGGGGTTTTCTTCAAAACCGGTCATGGCAGTCCAGCCATTATCTAAAATAATTATGGTTAAGGGGACCTTCTGGTAGACTGCATTAATAAGAGGCGGAGTACCGGCATGAAAGAAAGTAGAATCTCCGATAGTGGCTATCACCGGTTTTTTAATTCCTGCCCATTTAAATCCCTGAGCCAACCCTATACTTGCTCCCATAGCCACTTCAGTCCAACAACTCTCAAAAGGTTTACTCATACCTAAAATAGTACACCCTATATCCCCGGTAATAATAATTTCATCTTTTTTGTATTTTAAATTCTTAATCGCTTTATTCAGAGCAAAATAGGTTCCCCGGTGAGGGCAGCCTATACAAAAAGAAGTAGGACGTTTAACTTCCGATTCTTTGGCTCTTTCTAAAATTTTAGAGTCCTGCCCGGATTCAAGTTTTGTTTTTAAAAGAGCTTCCAGGGCATTTTTTATCTTTTTAAAGGAATAATTTCCGACCAGAGGAAGGGTTTTATCAAATTTTCCTAAAATTTCAACTCTCTTGTTTAAGAGATAGGCGACCCTTATCACTTCCGCTTCTACAAGAGGGTCTAATTCTTCTAAGACCAGCACCCTATCTACTTTCTCTAAAAACTTTTTTATCCTCTCTTCAGGCAGAGGATGGATCATGCCAATCTTCAACCAGGAGAGTTTCAAATTATATTTTTTTAAAGCCTCTTTAAAATTTCCTTCCACCGCTCCGGCGTAAATTACTCCCTGTTTACTACCATCCTCGAAGTGGGTTTCATTTACTTTTATCCCGGATTCAGTAATATAAGAATCGCTAATTTTAGAAGCTTCAGCCAATCTGTTAAGAGCATCCTGATGTTGAGCCATACACCAGGTGGCGCCTGCCTTAGTATATTTTGCTATATCCCGTTCGAAATGCGCTTCTCTTTTTTCTAATTTCAATTTTTTACCTGCTTCAACATCAGAAGCAACATGGGAGATATCGGTGGTTGATCTTAAAAAAATAGGACCGCCAATTTTTTCTGAAATTTCAAAGGCAAGTTTTACATAATCTAAACACTCCTGCTGGGAAGCAAGGTCAAGCATGGGGACTACCATCGATTTAGCATAATAGCGGGAATCCTCTTCGGGCATACCGGCACTTACTCCTGGATCATCAGCTACAAATATAACCAAACCCCCGGTGCAGCCACTGTAAGCGACGGAAGCCAAAGAATCGGCAGCTACATTCACTCCCGACATCTTCATGGTAACCAGGGCTCTTTTCCCAGCCCAGGCGGCACCAGCAACAATTTCAAAAGCAACTTTTTCATTTATACTCCACTCTATATGAATTCCTAATTCTTTTTTTCGAGGAAGTAAATCCAGGATTACTTCTGTCGAAGGAGTTCCGGGATATCCGGTAACAACTTCTACTTCTGATTCAATTATCCCTTCGGCAATAGCTTCATTCCCGGTTAATAATTTTTTCAAATTTATTCCTCCTATATATCTGAGAGCTTATCGCTCTTTTAAAAATATAAATAATTCAAATGAAATTAAATTTCAACTTTCTTTTCTTTTTATCCCAATCCGGGAATTTCTAATTTTTTCTCTAACATATTGAGTAATTTAGTAACCACAGAAACCATTAATAGATATATTATCCCTATTACTAAAAAAACTTCTGTATAGGCAAAATAGCGAGAAGCGATAATTTTCCCCGCCCCGGTTAACTCTACACAAGTAACCATAAAAGCAAGTGAAGAATATTTTATCAAATAAATAATCTCGTTGGAACAACCGGGAATTGCTCTTCTTAAGGCCTGGGGGAGAATAATATATAAAATAGCTTTAGACCTGGTCATACCCAGAGCTTCAGCAGCCATCATTTGGCCACTCTTAATCGATTGCAGCGCCCCTCTTATATATTCGGAATGGTAGGCGCAACTACAAAAAATAAAGCCAATAACTGCAGCTACAAAGGGAGAAAAGAAAATACCGACAGAGGGTAAACCATAATAAAGGATAAAAAGCTGTACCAATAAAGGAGTACCACGAAAAAAAATTACATAAACAGTACATAGTGTGGAAATAATTTTGTTCCCGTATACTCTCCCCACAGCTATTAAAACCCCTAAAATCAGACCAAGGGGAATGGATAAAATTATTAATTTGATAGTAACTAATGTACCCTCAAATAAAGGGGGCAAGAGAATATTTCGAATAAAATAATAAAATTCATTCATCTTCTTTCACTCTACTCTCCGTATAACTCGGTTATTTTATTAAGAAATCGTTTGGTACGTTCATATTTGGGATTATTAAAAAGTTGATAAGGTATTCCGCTTTCCAATATTTTCCCATTTTCCATAAATATTATCTCATTTGCTACCGAACGAGCAAAACCCATTTCATGAGTAACCACCACCATAGTCATCCCGCTAAGAGCTAATTTTTTTATTACTTCTAATACTTCCCCGATTAGTTCCGGGTCAAGGGCAGAAGTAGGCTCATCAAAAAGCATAACTTTTGGATCCATAGCCAAAGCTCTGGCTATGGACACTCTTTGTTTTTGTCCTCCCGAAAGTTGTGCAGGATATAAATCAGCTTGTTTTTCCAAACCAACTTGTTTTAATTCTTCCATTGCCTTTTCTCTGGCTTCTTTCTTATCCATCTTCTTTACTCTTATCAAACCTATTTCGACATTCTTTAAGGCATTTAAATGATCAAATAAATTAAAATCCTGAAAAACCATACCCATTTTCTGGCGAAATCGGTTAATATCTTTCCTGAAATGAGTTACTTCTTCGTTTTCTAACCAGATTTTGCCCTTATCCGGAATAGTCAATTGATTAATGCAGCGAAGCAGGGTGCTTTTCCCGCTTCCTGAAGGACCGATAATAACTTTAGTCTCTCCTTTTTTAATTTCAAAAGAAATCCCTTTTAATATCTCTTCTTTTCCATATCTTTTATGTATGTCTTCTACACGTAATACGATATCTCTATCTTTTTGCATCTTATTTAACTTCACCTTTCTTCCTCTCCATAACCAGGAATTCTCACTTTATTTTCTAAAAGATCAAGAATTTTCACTCCGCCATAAGTTAAAATTATGAAAATTACTGCACAGGTGAGAAAAATGGGCATAGGTTTATAAGTCCGGGTAGCAATAAAATTCGCCCTGGTTAATATTTCCATTACCCCTATAGCATAAGTAATTGCTGAATCTTTTAAAAGAATAGCATATTCATTAGACCAGCCGGGGATAGAAATCCGCAAAGCTTGGGGTAAAATTATATACAAAATTGCCTCGGATTTCTTCATCCCTAAAGAACGGGCAGCTAACATTTGCCCCTCACCGAGTGATTGGATACTTCCTCGAAAAATTTGAGATTGATAAGCAGCGCTTCGTAACCCTAAAACTAAGATAGCAGACGTAAAAGCAGATAAATTTAGTCCCAAAAGGGAAAATAATCCAAAATAAAAAAGAAAAAGAAGGACTAAAACCGGAAGCCCCCGGAAGAACCAGACATAAAGAGAAATTAGACCGGATAAATATTTATTCCCATAAACTTGACCTACCGCCATAGGAATCCCTATTACAAAACCCAGGCCTAAAGCCCCCCCTACCAATCCAATAGTTACCCCACAGCCTTTAAGTAAATAAGGAAGGGATTGGTAGATTAATGCGAGATTTTCATTCATAGTTATTATTCTCACTTTATAACCAAATAAAGGTGGAGAAATAACCTAAAGATAAGAATACATTTTCTCCACCTTTATTATATCTTTTATTCACTAAAATATTTAATAATCAATTCATCCCATTTAGCTGACTTTTTCAATTTAGCTATTCCTTCATTAAGCAATGCTTTTAATTCTTTATCTTCTTTTCTAACTGCTATCCCGTACGCTTCGCCAGTTTTAATTATTCCTACAATCTTCACGGCTTGTCCTTTTCTGATAGCATCTTCTACCATTACATCATCCATCATAGCTGAATCTATTCTTCCATTTAGTAAATCCTTGACTGCCAAAGAAAACCCTTCATACAATTTTAGGTTATCTTTTGGAAGTATGCCAGTTTCTACCAAGTTTTCTTCAATCCACTCTGCGGCTGTGCAACCTCTCTGGCTTCCTACTGTATATTCACCGCATAAAGCAGCGATAACATTTAGATCTGAATCTTCACGTACACAAAGCGCTTGGTTAATTTCCCAATAGGGTATGGTAAAGTCCACTTTTGTCTTTCTTTCTTCAGTAATGGACATCCCCGAATAAACCATATCAATCTTTTTGGCTAATAAACTAGAAACTATACCATCCCAGGCAGTAGGTTGATGTTTGACTTCAAAACCCATCTCCTGGGCAATCCAATTCAAGCACTCCACATCAAAACCAGCAGGATTACCTTTTTCATCGATATAAGCAAAGGGAGGATAATCAGCATCAATACCATTAATGTACGCCTTTTTCTCTGCAGCCAATAAACTAATACTACCTGTGCAAAGTACAATCAATAGAGAAAAAATAACCATCAGTACTAATTTTTTATTTCTCATTCTTTTTCACCTCCTTCCTTTTTAATTTTTTTATTTCTGTTAAATAAAACAAGAAAGAAAATAAGTCTTTTCATAAAAATTTAGTTTTATTCTTCACATCTATTTGTTAGATTCGACAAAAAATTACAAAAATCCTTTTTTCTTTTCAAAAAATCAGAAATATTTTTTATAAATATGTATGAAATTATGAAGGTAAAAAAAATGAAGCAGGTTCTGTAACCACTTCCACTGTTAATAATGATAACCCACGAGTCCTTTGTTTTAAACCCGCTAAATTAATATTACACCGAATAAACAATTCTATCAACTTTTTTGCAAGTTTTTTGGAAGTAAAAGTATCATTTAAATCCAAAATTACAGATTTTGCTAACAGCATAACAATTCCCCTAAGAATTTTTATTTATACATTTTCCTTCGAATATTCTTTTAATTCGTCTAAATACACAAGAATCTATTTTTTATAAGTATTTTATCTTATATTTATTAGAAAACGGAGATATTTTTAAATTACTCAGGTAAAACCTTATTCAGAATAATTCCTACTATTGCACCTAATGCCATTCCGGCTATTTCAACTTTAGCTTCGCCCAGAGGTACAGATAAAACCGCTCCACCAAGACCAAGAACCAAGATAACTGCTGAAATAAGTAAATTTCTTGAACGAGAAAAATCTACCTTATGTTCTACAACTGTCCTTATTCCAATTGAGGCAATCATGCCAAAAAGAACTATAGAAATTCCTCCAATAAGTGGGACGGGTATGGTAGAGATAACCGCACCGAGTTTCGGAACAAGCCCAAGAATAATTGCAAATACTGCGGCAATCGCCATAATAACTGGATGATATACTTTGGTAAGAGCAAGTACCCCTGTATTTTCGGAGTAGGTTGTATTAGCAGGTCCCCCAAACATTGCTGATAAAGAAGTAGCCAGTCCATCTCCAATCAAGGTTCTGTGCAGCCCAGGATCTTCAACAAGATTTTTCTCCACAGTTGCACCTATGGCCAGGACATCACCGATATGCTCAACCATGGTAGCGATAGCGACAGGAGCAATAATCATTATGGCAGACCAATCAAACTTTGCTACGGTAAATTGAGGCCATCCTATCCATTTGGCTTGGACAATAGGAGTAAAGTCAACTGCTCCAGTTAAAATCGCAACTAAATAACCCACAAAAATTCCTGTAAGAACAGGGAGAACCTTAAAAAATCCTTTTGCGTATATGCTTACAGCGGTAACTACAATAAATCCCACAAAAGCAAGTCCCCAATTCCCCTTGGCCATATCTATGGCAATAGGTGCCAGTTTCAACCCAATAACTATAATTATCGGACCGGTCACTACGGGCGGGAAAAAGGTTAAAACTTTTTTAACCCCAAATACACTTACTAATCCTGAAAGAATCAAATACAATAAACCTGCAACAACGATACCTCCACAAGCATAAGGCAGACCAAATTTTTCAGTAACTACTAACATAGGGGCGATAAAGGCAAATGATGACCCAAGAAATGCCGGCACCTTGCGCTTGGAAATAACATAAAATAACAGCGTGCCGCATCCTGCCATAAACAAAGCGACTGAAATATTAAATCCGGTAATAATGGGAACTAAAACAGTTGCTCCAAACATTGTAAACATATGTTGAAGACCTAAGATAATCTTCTTTGCAGGATCAATATAATCTCCATCTCTTATAGCCTCCGTTTCTAATGAAATCTTTGATGACATAAAAATTCTCCTTTTCTATTTTTTTTAATTAAAATCTAATGTCTTTCTTTTATTTGCTAAACTAAGCCACCATCTTCTGCTATTGCGTCTACCGCATTACATATTTGTTTCTATAAAAATAATACCTCCTTCCCCTCATTATGGTGAGGTTGAAAGGAGGTATTATCTCTTCCTTATCAGCCTCACTGGACTAATATTAAAGGAATATTTTTTTATATAAAATAAAAACCTTTTGCCCATTTAAAACAGCAAAAGGTTAAACTTAATCTCTTATTTTATTTCCTGTTCCCCTTGCTAGCCTCTCTGGGCTAATTTAAAGGTTCCTTTAATAAACTTACTACTATCACAATTATTTAGAACTACTCTTTCTATTTAAAAAATTTATATCATAGCAAAAGTATATTGTCAAGACTTTTTCCAATAGCTTTCTTCGATAAATAAGAATATTCTTTTTAGCTTATACTACAAATAATAACATCCGTAAAACTTCAAAATAATTATCTGTCTCAAATACTAAACTGGTAGAAGAAATTTGTTTCATTCCAGGATAAAAAGATGCTTTAAAAGCACTTACATGCTTTTTATATGATATTTTTACTTTAAAGTACTCCGGTAATTCTATTCTACATTTATCAATATCTCCCTTTAGTATTGACTCTACCCCTTCTTTGATTTTTTCTACCGCCAGCTTTGGATGAATGCTGATCACTGAATTACCCACACCTTTGTTTACCGCCACAGTTCTGATGTTTTTATTAACTTTATTCGCTTCCTTGCAAATTCCTTCATCTCCACTTATAAAAACCACAGGCACCCCCATAGTAGCAGCAGCATAACCGTGAATTAAAAATTCACTGGCGTATTCTCCGTTTAATTTTATATAGTTTAAAGTGGAAGAACTTAGAGTATGGGATAAAGGATTAGAGCTTGAACTACCAAAAGAATGATAACCAATCATTAATAAAGCATCAAATGATTCGTCCAATTCCTGAACCATTAAATAGGGATGTTCACTCCAACCCCGAACTAGTTTGATATTTTGTGGCAGTTCAGCTGCATTAATATTTCTTCCGGTACCGTGGGCATCTTTAATCCAAATTTCTTTTGCCCCGGCTTTTATTGCTCCTTCACATGCCGCTCTGACTTCATCGGTCATCTGTTTGGCAAACTTCTGATAATCAGATTTTGTTTTTTCAGTTTCATCCCAATGAGTAATGCCGGTTACCCCTTCGATATCAGCACTAATATAAATTTTCATAATAGTTCTCCTGTAAAAATTATTTCCTTTTCGATATTACTGTCAATCATTATATTAGAATTATAGTATAAATTTCTCTTTTTTAAAAATAATTCTTAAAGAAATTTTAATTTTACAATAATTTTTGATTTGTTGGTTATAACTGAGTTGTAGGGGCACAATGAATTGTGCCCTCCCCATATTATTACCTAATTTTTTCTACGGGTACGATGCATCGTGCCCCCACATTACTATTTTGTTTACTTTTTGGGTAGTAATTATGTTATAATAAATTCGACAAAAAATAATGAAACTCCTCGCAGCAGAG
>DMCY01000054.1 GCA_003451675.1 Candidatus Atribacteria bacterium | reverse complement strand
TTCATCTACTCGACGAAGAAAATTATAATTCAAGAGTGAAGAGGTGACATATCGAACCCAAAGTGTAGCTGGTAGCCACATCTCTTTTTTATGAGGGCAGAGGCTTACCTGTCTAATATTTTTCAACTGTTAATTAGCACAATAAGACACAGCACGCCATATCTCTATACTAACTTGGTATTGTTTCTTTAAATAACTAACTAACCAGGCAACTAACTAACTAGTGCTAAGTTAACCGAGGTAAGATAGTTTTGAGATTGCTTCGCTAACGCTCGCAATGACAAAATACCGGGTGTCATTGCGAGGAGCAAAGCGACGAAGCAATCTCAAGAAATATAACATACTTTATTTAACAGAGCACTAGCTAACTAATTCTATACGAGATACGAGTTTATTACTATATTTTACGAAAGTAGGGAAATATAATAGAAAAAGATAAAAACATAAGTAAAAGTATATTAATTAATAATAAAGATGAGCTAAGAGAACTTTTTGGACAATATGATAAAAATATTAAATTTATCAACCAGCATTTTTCCATAAAAATATCAACACAAAATGATAGCAAGTTGGTTATTTCAGGGATAAAGAGTGAAACGGATAAAGCTGTAAAAATAATTGAAGGACTTATCTCCATAATTAGGAAAGGGCATCCACTTTCTATAGCACAGGTAAAATACCATGTTGAAATGTCTGAGAATAACCAGCCTGTAGATTGGAAATTGTTATACAAAGATGTGATTTACGTTTTCAAAAAAGATAAAGAGATTAGGCCAAAAACCTTAGGTCAACAGAAATATATAGATGCCGTTAGAAAGAATGATATTGTCTTTGTTATCGGACCTGCTGGTACAGGAAAGACCTACTTAGCAGTAGCTATTGCCTTGTCTGCCTTAAAGAATAAAGAAGTAGATAGAATAATTTTGGTTAGACCAGCGGTAGAAGCCGGGGAAAGTTTAGGTTATTTACCCGGAGATTTATTAGAAAAGATAGACCCCTATTTTCGCCCCTTGTATGATGCAATGTACGAAATGATGCCTTCCGAAAAATTCCAAAAGTATATGGAAAGAGGGATAATAGAAATAGCCCCTTTAGCCTATATGAGGGGAAGAACCTTAAATAATTCCTTTATTATCTTAGACGATGCTCAAAATACTACTTTAGGTCAGATGAAGATGTTTTTAACCCGTTTTGGTTTTGGTTCTAAAGTTATAATTAATGGAGATATTACTCAGGTAGATTTACCACTCAAAGAACATTCCGGATTAACAAGAGTGGAAAAGATACTTAAAAAAATAAAAGGCATCGAATTTATATACCTTAATGATCGAGACGTGGTGAGACACAGATTGGTTCAAGAGATTATTCGCGCTTATGAAAGGGAAGATTTACGGAACCAGGAAAGGGAGTGATTCAACCTCGTGAAACTATATGAGAAATGGAATAAACGGAAAAGTAGAGATAAAATGTCAGGTAAAAATATGCAAAAGAAAAAATTAATTGATAAAAATATAATACAAAAAATATCTATATTTTTAATTTTGTTAATCGCAATTACCCTCGTTCTGTCTATTAATTTTTTCCCGGATAAAATTCTCTTAAAAGAAGGGCAAATCTGTTCTAAAGATATTTTGTCCCCGGGGAATTTTGAATTTGCAGATTTAGAGGCAACACAAAATTTAAGAGAAAAGGCAGCCAAATCGATAAAAGAAGTGTATGATTTAAATTTAGCAAATATTGAAAATGTTGAAAAACAAATAGATAGTCTCTTTTCAAAGATAAAAGAATACAAAGAAAAAATAGATGAATCATCTAAAGATACTAATGATAATATAACGGAGAACGATAGAAGATTGACAGATGATGAATTAAACGAAATGGCTAATGAAATAAATAAAAATTTAGGATTATATATTAGTGAAAAGGTCATAGCGGAGTGCCTTCAATTCGATAATTTATCTTTAGAGAAAATAAGGGTAGATATTAAAAATTCTATGAGAAAAATTATGGAACAGGGAATTAAAATAGAAGATTTAGAAAATGCCAAAAAACAATTAATTAGAGAGATTAGCGAGATTTCCCTTGATCATCGCGATGCCTTGATTGCCAGCGATATTGCTACCTCTTTGGTTCTACCAAGTTTATTTTTAAATGAAGAAGATACAGAAAAAAGACGTCAGGAAGCCATCGCTTCAGTAGATGATGTTATAAGAACAATTCAAAAAGGGCAGATAATTATAAGAAAAGGAGAAGTGGTAACTTCGGAACATATCGCCATTCTTAATGCTTTAGGTCTAAAAAATCCCAAGATAAACTTTTCTAACATTATAGGAATAATTATGATTACTGCGATCTGCCTTTTAGTGGTCTTTTTATATTTGAGCTACTTTTATCCTGACATTTATGAAAATATAAACAAATTAATATTGCTGGGCATTATTTCTATTTTTGTTGTTTTGCTCGCTAAAGTAGCTAGTCAGGCATCAGGGTATTTAATGCCTATCGCTTCTTCCTCAATGTTAATTGCCATATCTTTAAATCCTAATATCGCCATATTACTTACCGTGATATTAAGCTTGTTAATAGGATTTATTCTGGGAGGCGGATTAAATTATATTTTAGTCACGGTAATTAGTGGGATTGTAGCTATATATAGTATTCGGAAAGCTACCCAAAGGTCAAGCCTGACCCGTGCAGGGTTAATTATTGCCGGAGTTAATATAATTACTATATCAGCTTTGGGTTTAATCAATAATGAAAGTTATTATCTAATATTACAAAATAATTTATGGGGAGTGCTAAACGGTTTTTTAGCAGTCATTTTGACTATCGGAATTTTACCTTTTTTAGAAAGCTATTTCGATATCACCACCTCTTTTAAACTGATGGAATTATCTAATCCTAATCAGGCTCTACTGAAGAAGATGATATTGGAAGCACCTGGTACCTATCATCACAGTATAGTTGTAGGAAATCTATCTGAGACTGCTGCCGAAGAGATTGGGGGTAATGGGTTGTTAGCTCGGGTTGGTGCTATTTATCATGATATAGGTAAAATAAAAAGACCTTATTTCTTTACTGAGAATCAAGAAGCATATAAGAATATTCATGATGAGATGGAACCCAGTTTAAGCGCTTTAGTAATTGCTTCTCATATTAAAGAAGGAATAGAATTGGCGAAAAAAAATAAACTCCCTAAGGATATAATCGATATAATCGCCCAACACCACGGAACCAACTTGATTACCTATTTCTTCCACAGGGCTTTAAAAGAAAATGGATCAGCTAATGATGCAGTTGCCGAAGAGAATTATCGTTATTCCGGACCAAAACCCCAAACTAAAGAAGCAGGAATTATTTTATTAGCTGATTCGCTGGAAGCGGCAACCAGAAGTTTAACTAATCCTACGGCAACCAGGATAAAAACTCTGGTTAAGGAGATTATCCAGAGGAATTTAGAAAATGGTCAGCTGGAAGAATGTGATTTAACCTTGAAAGATTTAGACAAAATTGGAGATAGTTTTTCTCGGATACTTACCGGAATGTTTCATAGTCGGGTGGAATATCCTGATGAGGATTTAATAAAAAAAATTAATGAAGAGAAAAGAAAGAATGGAAATTCTAATAAAAAATCAACAGAAAATAATAAAGATAAATCAACGAAGAACAAAAGGAATAATCAAAAAGGTTCTGCAACATCTAAAGGTTGATGAAGAAACAGAAATAAGTGTTTTGTTTACTGATGATAAATTTATAAGGTCGCTGAATAATAAATATCGAGGGGTTGATAAACCAACCGATGTTTTGTCTTTTAGTTTACTGGAAGGAACTATCAAATCTCCGAAGGTAGAGAGCGATAAGCTTTTGGGAGATATAATTATTTCTGTAGAGACTGCCCAAAGGCAGGCAGATACCTTAAATCATAGTCTAGAAAAAGAGTTAACAGTATTACTGATTCATGGATTATTGCACTTAACTGGTTATGATCACGAAAAAGACAAAGATTATAAAATAATGCGGGAAAAAGAAAGCGAAATCTTGAAAATATTTGCTTTGTAACTCTATGTTTTATATAATTAAATTGATAATTGTATTTATTTAGTTTTTCAGGTTATTTTAACACAAAAAGTAGATATATAGAAAAAATACTTAATATAGATTCGCTGAACGAAAAGAATTAAAAAATGGGAGGTGAGGTATAAGCCTGCAAAATATTTGTTTTTAGTTAGTATATAAAATTATATTTTAAAAAAGTAAAGGAGAGTTTTTAATGCTAAAAAACAAGACAATATTAGTTTTAGTATTAGCAATTAGTTTAGTAGTGGGAATGTTTAGTTTTGGGATGGCTGCTGAAAGACAATTTGTAGCTATTGCTACCGGCGGAACCGGCGGAACCTATTATCCTTTGGGTGGAGCGTTAGCTCAAATGCTTTCTAATAATGTTGAAGGTTTAATAGTTACTGCACAGTCAGGGAATGCCTCAGTGGCAAACTGTAATTTAATAAGTAGAGGACAAATAGAAACTGCTTTTTCACAAGCTAATACAACTTACTGGAGTTATAGCGCAACGGGGATATTAAAAGATGCACAACCTATTACTAATTTAAGGGGTATTGCTTCTTTATACCCGGAAACTATTCATATAGTTGCTACCAAGGCTTCCGGAATCACATGCATAGAAGACCTCAAACGGAAGAGAGTGGGAGTGGGTGCACCTAATAGCGGAACTGCTGCTGATGCTGAAATAATCTTAAACGCCCATGGTATTACCTTTGACGATATTAAGGCAGATTTTTTAAGCTTCAATGAAGTTGCTCAACGTTTGATCGATGGGCAAATAGATGCAGGTTTTACAACTGCCGGTTATCCTACTTCCAGTATCATTAATATAGCTACCAAGAGAGATATTGTATTGATTCCTATAAGTGCAGAAAAGATAAAAGAATTAGTTGAAGCAATTCCTTATTACGGAGCTACAGTTATCCCTGGTGGACTGTATAAAGGCGTAGATGAAGATGTTCCAGCCCTTGCCACACCCGCCTTATGGATATGTGATGCCAAACTATCACCTACATTAGTCTACAAAATGACCAAAGCCTTATGGGAACACCGAGATGTATTAGAAAAAGTACATTCCCAAGGTAAAAATATTACTTTGGAAACTGCCCTTGACGGTATAGGAATACCTTTGCATCCAGGTGCTGAATTATACTACAAAGAAGTTGGCTTGATTAAATAAGGTTAGGAAAGTAAAATCCGGGTACCATAAAATGAGAAAATTTTTCTATGGTACCCGGAATCAATTTATATGTTAAAGAATAAATATATTGCCCTGATTGGATTGCTTATTGCCTTAATTATCATTATAATATTATTTTTTATTCCAGTATATACCCTGGAACTCAAGCCTTTTTCTGGTGGAGGATTAATTTTTAAACAGAAGGTCCAACCCGGGGATAAATTTATTTTGAAATATACTCACTCTGTTGCCCTAACTCCTGTGTGGGAAATATTTATCATTAATAAAGATTATCAGATTGTATTAATTGAAACTGATTTTCTCGATCACGGAGCAGGTCTCCCTTATACAACTTTTGAAAATGAAATATTTGTAGAAGAGGAGGGTAGATTTAAAATAAAAAATATGCACAGGATTATATCTACCCCAATTTATTATAGAATTGGGGTAGTAAGAGAAAATATTTTCTATTTCAAAGGCGAAGAAATTAATTTATCTTCATTAGTAGGAGATAGATTATTGACCCTTGAAATAGATAAGGATAATTTATTTAATTATCTTACAGGAGGAAGCTTGTAAATGGTTGAAGATGTTAAAACTGAAAATAAAGAAATTGATGTTCAGAAACTCATGGAACAATATGATTCAGAATCAAGAATTAGAAGACCTATCGGTATCGCGGCTATAATCATTTCTATTATTGCCATATCTTTTTCGGCTTTCCAATTTTATACCGGAGGATTTGGTCTGCTTTTAGCTCTAAAACAAAGAGCAGTCCATCTGGCTTTTACTTCGTGTTTAACATTCCTTATTTATCCCAGTTCTAAAAAAAATTTTGACAAGAATAAAGATAAAATACCTTTCTATGACGTAATTCTGGCTATATTAGGTACGGGCGTATGTTTATATTTAGTTGTATTTTACAATGATATGGTAATTCGCTCTGGTTTGCCCACTACCTTAGATTTAATAATGGGTGCTTTGACTATCATATTAGTTCTGGAAGGGACCAGAAGAATCATTGGTTCAGCCCTTCCTATAGTAGTAATTGTATTCTTATTATATGCTTATTTTGGACAGATAATGCCGGGATTTTTCGCTCATCGAGGATACTCATTGGAAAGAATAATAGAACATTTATATTCGGGGACAGAAGGAATATTTGGCATTCCTTTAGGAGTATCTGCTTCTTTTGTATTTCTTTTTATTCTGTTCGGTGCAGTTTTAAATAAGACCGGGATGGGTAAGTTTTTTATCGATGTTGCTATGGCTCTTGCTGGTCATACCACCGGTGGTCCGGCAAAAGTTGCAGTTATCGCCAGTGGATTTATGGGCTCTATAAATGGAAGCTCAGTTGCAAATACTGTAACTACCGGTAGTTTTACTATTCCTTTAATGAAAAGTATAGGTTATCGAAAGGATTTTGCCGGAGCCGTAGAGGCTGCTGCCTCAACCGGTGGACAGATATTACCTCCGGTAATGGGAGCAGCTGCCTTTGTAATGGCAGAATTTTTAGGAATTCCCTATATTAAAATAGCTGCTGCGGCAGCTATTCCTGCTATAATATATTATATTGCCGTTATGACAATGGTTCATCTGGAAGCTTGTAAACACGGATTAAAAGGTCTTCCTAAAGAGCAGCTTCCCAATTTAGGTAAAGTAATAAAGGCCAGAGGTCATTTAGTTATTCCTATAATTGGTTTAGTATATTTATTGGTAAAAGGGTATACTCCTTTATTCTCTGCTTTTTGGGCAATTGTGATGAGTTTGGCTATAAGTATGGTAAAATCTGAAACCCGTTTAGATTTAAAGAAATTAGGTGAAGCCTTTGAAGATGGAGCCAAGAGTGCCTTAGGCGTAGCGGCGGCTTGTGCCTGTGCCGGAATGGTAGTGGGAGCGGTAACTCTTACCGGTTTAGGATTAAAGATTGCTAATGGACTTGTGATGTTAGGTCACGGAAACTTAATGCTAACTCTCTTCTTTACCATGATTGCCTCAATTTTATTAGGGATGGGGCTACCCACTACTGCCAAATATATAATTCTATCTATTATGGCTGCGCCTGCTTTGGTAGATTTAGGGGTAAATCCTTTAGCTGCCCATCTATTTATCCTTTACTTTGGAGTAATCGCTGATCTTACCCCGCCGGTTGCGGTAGCCGCTTATGCAGGAGCAGGAATTGCTGGTGGTAACTCTATGAAGACTGGTTTTATTGCGGTGAGATTAGCAGTAGCGGGATTTATGATTCCCTATCTATTTGCCCTTGACCCTGGATTGCTTTGTATAAATAGTACAATTGGACATACCTTGCTATTAATTGTTACTGCTTTGGCAGGAGTTTTGGCTTTAGGCGCAGCTGCTGGCGGATATCTGCTGGATAATACTAAAATATATGAAAGAGTTATATTAATTATTAGCGCACTTGCTTTACTAACGCCTGGAGTGTTAACTGATAGTCTGGGTATTATCTTATTATCTGGAGTAATAATCTTACAAAAAATGAGAATATCGAAGAAAGCTAAATTGGCATAATATAATTAAAAATAAGCTGTAATAATTTTCAGTAATTTTATGGTTTAAAATCGTTAGATTCGGAATCTAAAGACTCAATTATTTATTGTTTATATCTAGTTCCTAATCTAATTGAGTAAAAGTAGGCACATTGTCTTAGTTAAATTAATTAAAATGGTCGATATTTTAAAATATACTTAATGGTTTTTTAAAAAGTTGCGGTGATTATTTTTTGGATGACCCTTCTAATTTTATTATATTGATATTTGAAGCTGTTGCTTTATTAGGTTTCATAATACTATCAGCGTTTTTTTCCGGCACAGAGACTGCTCTCTTCTCACTTAATAAATTGCAATTAAAAAAAATGCAAAAAGAAGAAGAGAATAATTGGCAGGTAAAATCAATTATCAGGCTCCTTGATGACCCCCAAAGAACATTAATCTCTATTTTAATCGGGAATATGTTCGTAAACATTGCGGCTTCTTCTTTGGCTACTTATTTAGCTATAAAACTTATTGGAAATATGGGTGTAGGTATAGCCAGTGGAATAATGATTTTTACGATACTTGTTTTTGGAGAAATTGTCCCGAAATCATTAGCTGTTGCTAATGCCGAAAAAATTTCCAAAAGAGTTGCCAGACCGATAGAAATAATTTCCACTGGGTTATTCCCCTTAATTAAAGTTTTTAAAGCAGCAATTAGTACCCTATATTACTTTTTTGGTAAAAAAGGCGTTAGAGAGAAAAAAGAAATTACCGAAGAAGATTTAATAACCCTAATAGATGCTGGTAAGGATGATGGAGTGATAGAAGAGGAAGAGAATGAAATGATTAGAAATATATTTGAATTTGGCGATACTATGGTAAAAGAAGTAATGATCCCTCGGGTAGACATGGCCTGCATCTCCTCTGATACCAAGTTAGGTGCAATACTAAAATTGATTAAAAAAATGGGGCATTCGAGAATCCCTGTTTATGAAGAAACTATAGACAATATTATCGGAATATTGTATGCCAAGGATCTTTTAGGTATATACGAGCAATGGTATACTTCAAAGGAAAAGTTTGATTTAAAGGGGATAATAAGAGAGGCTTACTTTGTTCCGGAAAATAAAAAAATAGACGAATTGTTGGATATTTTTCAGAAAGACAGAATTCAAATCGCCATTGCTATTGATGAATATGGCGGGACAGCAGGACTGGTTACTATGGAGGATGTAGTAGAGGAAGTAGTAGGCGAGATAATTGATGAATACGATAAAGAGATAAAATTATTTGAAATAGTTGAAGATAATGTGGTCATTGCTGATGCAATAATAAGTATTGATAAGATTAATGAAATTCTAAACATCGAAATACCTGAAAATGGTTTCGAGACCCTGGGTGGTTTTATTTTTGACCTATTGGGTAGGGTGCCTAAGAAAGGTGAAAAGATAAAGTATCAGAATTGTCAAATGATAATAGAACGGGTGGTAAAAAATAGGATTAGAAGAGTAAAGATAATAAAAGAACTGCCGCAGACTGAAAGTAATATTTCGGGTAAAGATGCATAGGAGGTAAGGAAATTTTGACAGAATGGTGGATTAAAGTCAGTCCTTTTATATTATTTATGTGTATATTTATTGCTGCTTTTTTTTCCGGTGTAGAAACTGCAGTTATCTCTACCAGTAAGCTGCATCTTAAATATTTAGCCAAGAGGGGGGATAAAAAAGCTATAATAGTGTCTAATTTAATTAAAAAGCCCGATAAATTTTTAAGGGTGGTTTTAATTGGAACTAATATAGCAGTAATCATATCTTCTACGGTTTCCTCTACTCTGGCAATGCATATTTGGGGTGACAGAGGAGTCACTATTTCAATATTGCTTACCACTCTAATAATTTTAATTTTTTGCGAGATAATTCCTAAAACTATTGCTCAAAATAATTCACAAAAAATTTCGCTTAAGGCAGCGTACTGTTTAAAAATTGCCTCTTACATCCTTTATCCCCTTGAAGTCTTTTTCAGGTGGGTATCGAACTTTATCATTAGGATCGTTACCGGCAAGAAGTATGTACCTCTAAATGCTTTTTTCACTAAAAAAGATTTAAAACTTATTTTTGAAGTTAGCGAAAAGGAAGGTGTATTAGAGAAAAGGGAAAAGAGTATGATTGAGAGAATTTTAAATTTAAATGATATTTTTGTTAAAAATGTAATGGTACCCAAAAAATATATGGTAGCTGTTGAAGAAAATACTTGCTTAGAGGAAACTGTAAAATTAATGAACAAAGAAGGTCTTTCTAGGATACCGGTTTATAAAAATAATATAAATAATATCGTAGGTTTTATTTACGCTAAAGACTTCCTTATTGAAGATTTAGAAAAGAAATTAATTAAAAGTATAAATTTATTAGGTTTAATCCATCCACCTTACCTGGTCTCAGAAAATAAAAGAGTTACGACTCTCCTGAAAGAATTTCAGCGAAAGAAAGTTCATATTGCGGTAGTAATAAACAAAGATAAAAAAATATCCGGAGTAGTTACCATAGAAGATTTATTAGAGGAGATATTTGGAGAGATAGAAGATGAATTCGATAAAACCAAATAATTATAAGATAGTTTAAAAACTAAAGAAAGAGGATAAATTATGAGGAAAGAAACATTGAGCAAATCATTTTTCTACAGGTTAATATTGTTATTTTTTATTTTATTTGCATGTTTTACTATAAATAATAATATTTACGCCAGTACTACAAGGCCCTTAGCTATAATGATCGGTAATTCGCCTGAAGAAGTAATTCACCAAAATGGTCTGAATAAAGCAGATATAATTTATGAAGCAAATGTAGAGTATCCTTTTACCAGATTAATGGCCATATTTAATAATAGTGATGAGACTATAGTGGGGCCGGTCAGAAGCAGCAGGTATTATTTTTCTAGATTAGCTGTAGAGTGGTCTGCCATCTTTGCCCACTGTGGAGGGCAAAGCTTAAAGAACGAAAGGATTGTTAATTTAGACCAGATGAGTTATCCTTCTCCTTATTGGCGGGATAAAAATATTGGAGGATGGATTAATCTTTTTACTAATACCCAAAATATAAGAGAGAAGAGTAGGAAAATGGGTTTTCAGGAAAAGGTAAATTTAGATAACCATTTGCTCAACCTGAGAACACTCAATTTATCAGGAGGGGATATTACCAAAATATCTATTAAATACAATCAAAAATATACCATATCTTATGAGTATAAAGACGATACTAATACATATTTAAGGTACATAAATTCTAAGCTCCATCAGGATAGTAAAACCCTCGAACCTATAACTGTTTCCAATATAATAATCCAGTATGTTCCGGTTAAAAAAATCCCCGATGATGGAGAAGGAAGATTGGAAGTAGAGGTTATCGGAGAAGGTATTGTCAAGGTATTTTATGGAGGGAATTATTTTTTATCTAAGTGGGTTAAAAAGTCTAAAGACCATTCGACTGTATATTATGATAGACAGGGGACTGTTATAAACTTAAATCAGGGAAATATATGGATTCATTTGGTGCCAGAGGAAACAAAGGTGTGGTTTAAATAAAGAAGGTGAGAATACTGTGAAAAAAGAATATAAAAAATTAATTAAAGAAGCAGAAAAGGCCAGAAAAAAGGCCTATACTCCCTATTCTAAATTCAAAGTTGGAGCTGCTGTTCTCGGAGTTGATGGTAAAATATTTACCGGCTGCAATATTGAGAATGCATCTTTTGGCCTAACTGTATGTGCAGAAAGAGTGGCTATTTTTAAAGCTATTTCAGAGGGTTCAACTAAATTTGAAGCTATCGCTGTTATTGGTGATACAGATAAACCCTGTTCTTCCTGTGGTGCTTGCCGGCAGGTGATATCAGAATTTGGTGAAGACATTCCTTTGATTATGGCGAATTTAAAGGGAGATGTTAAGATTAAAAAAATAAAAGAATTGCTTCCTGAGGCATTTGGTAAAAACGATCTTTTATAGCGGAGATTATCTTATAGTATGTTGTATAAAACAGAAGGTATAGTCTTAAAAAGTATGGAATACGAAGAAGCCGATAAAATTGTTACTATATATACCAAAAATTACGGTAAGATTACGGCTATTGCCAAAGGAGTCCGAAAGATAAAAAGTAAATTCGGAAGCAGTTTGGAAATATTAACTCACTCTGTCTTTTTGTTTTATAAAGGTAGAAATATTGATATTGTCAGTCAGGCCGAAATATTAGAATCTTTTTTTTCTACGAGCAAAGATGTTATTAAATTTGCATTTGCCGCTAACTGTGTGGAGATGGTTAATAAATTAACCGAGGAGCGTGAAATAAATATTAGTCTGTTTAATTTATTAAAAGAAGTTTTGCATGGTTTGAGGAAGGCTAATGACCCAAAATTATTGTCCTTGTCTTTCAAATGGCAAACTATGTCACTTTTAGGATATAGGCCATCACTTAATCATTGTTGTAGATGTAATAAAATTGTAGATGACCAAAAAGAGATGCATTTTAATATAAGAGAAGGTGGGCTGTTATGCAATAATTGTGTAGCTGAAGATAAAGAAAAGTGTATTAGAGTCTCTCTTTATTTTGCAAAATTATTACGAAAAATACTGATTACCCATTTATCCACTATTTCAAAAGCTACCATTCCTGATAATAAGATGAAAGAGTTAGAGAAGATAACTAATATATATATAGGTTATCATTCGGAGAAAAGTTTTAAAACAGATGATTTTCTGAAGTCTCTGTAACAGAATAGTCGTTAGTATTAAATACACGTTTTCAGTTTTCAGTTCTCGGTTTTCAGTAAGTTAGGGCGTATTACTTGTTCCATTAACTGGAAAACAAGGTAACTGAGTAACTATACACACGAGATACGGATTTGGCTCCCAATTTCTTTACTCTATTTTCTTAACTAACTAATTAACCAGGAAACTAACTAACCAACTAACTAATTCTATACGCTCTACGCTAGTTTTCCTAACGCGATACGCAAATACGCGATACGCAATACGAACATGTCGTTGACAATTAAAGCCGATTTTGATATATTAACTAAGAAAATACAGTCCCTCTCTTTAACAGACAATAGGTTTTCAAAAATTTCTACGAGAGGGAATTTTATTTATAATTAAGAGAAAGAGATGCTAATATGGATTTTCAAGAGATAATTTTTAATTTACAAAAATTTTGGGGAGAACAGGGTTGTATCATTCAACAGCCTTATGATATAGAAAAGGGTGCTGGAACAATGAATCCAGCCACTTTTTTAAGGGTATTGGGCCCCGAACCATGGAAAGTGGCATATGTTGAACCATCTCGAAGACCTGCCGATGGACGTTATGGAGAAAACCCCAATAGAGTGCAGCAGCATTATCAATTCCAAGTCGTATTAAAACCTTCTCCTGAAGACGTGCAGGAGATTTATTTTAAAAGCTTAGAAAGTTTGGGAATATCAAGAAAAAAGCATGATATAAGATTTATTGAAGGTGATTGGGAAGCCCCTACCCTGGGTGCCTGGGGGTTAGGTTGGGAAGTTTGGTTAGACGGGTTAGAAATAACTCAATTTACTTATTTTCAGCAAGCTGGCGGGTTTGATTTAGATATTATTCCGGTTGAAATAACCTATGGGTTAGAGAGGTTAGGCATGGTTATTCAGGATGTGGAAAATATCTTTGACTTAAAATGGGGCAAGAATATTACCTATAGAGACATACGCCATCAAGCAGAAGTAGAACAATCTAAGTATAACTTTGAAGAAGCAGACATACATATGTTATTTAACCTTTTTAATATATACGAAAAAGAAGCAGGAAGATTAATAAAAATAGAGCTGCCTTTACCGGCATATGACTATATATTAAAATGCTCCCATACTTTTAATTTATTAGATGCCCGGGGAGCAATTAGTGTTTCGGAAAGAACAGGATATATTTCCCGGGTAAGAAATATTGCCCGATTATGTGCAGAAGAATACGTAAAACAGAGAGGAAAATTGGGTTTCCCTTTAATTAAATAATAAAAGATCAGGCAAAGGATAAAATTTAATGGAGAATGTAGTTTTAGAAATTGGAACCGAAGAAATACCAGCGCATTATATGGAGAATGCCTTAAAAAATTTAAATCAGTTAGCACAAAAATATTTAGAAGAAGCCAGAATAAAATATAAAGGAATAAAAGTTTATGGCACTCCTCGAAGATTAATATTATTCATCTTCCACATTAAGGAAAAACAGGAAGACATTTTTCAAAAGATTAAAGGACCTGCTTATTCAATTGCTTACAATAAAGATTTGCAACTCCAGAAACCTGCCCTAAAGTTTGCCCAAAGCCAGGGGGTAAATGTTGAGGATTTAATTGTCGAAGATACCGAAAAAGGGAAATATATTTTTGCCCACAAATCTATAATAGGCCAGCCAACTATTGAAATATTGTCCCAAATATTTCCTAAAATAATAAAGGGCATGCAATTTCCTAAATCAATGTGCTGGGGAGAAAGATCATTGCGATTTATCCGTCCTATAAGATGGATACTTGCCCTGTATGGAAAAGAAATAGTCAAGTTCAATCTAAATGGTTTAGATTCTGAAAATATTACTTATGGTCATAGACTTTTGGCACCCAAAAAGATCAAGATATCTTCTACTCAGGAATATTTCAAGAAGCTAGAAAAAAACTATGTAATAGTCGATCCCAAAATTAGAGAAAATATAGTTAAAACAGATATAAAACAGATAATTAAGGAAATTGGTGGGGAAAAAATAATAAATAAAAAGCAGTTAAAGGAAATAATTTATTTAGTTGAATATCCTAATGCAATTTTAGGAAAATATGATAAAAAATATTTAGAATTACCCAAGGATGTCTTAACCGTAGTTATGGAAAAACATCAAAAATATTTTCCTGTTTTTAAAAACAAAGATGAATTGCTTCCTCTATTTATTGTAATTATCAATAACTCCAAGAAACATGCTTCTAAAATTAGAGAGGGTAACGAAAATGTTCTCAGAGCCAGGTTGGAGGATGCAAAATTTTTCTACCAGGAAGACCAGAAGATTCCTTTAGAGAAAAGAGTGGATATATTAAAAAATGTTATTTTCCAGGAAAATCTAGGAAGCCTTTTCGATAAAACAAAGAGATTAGAGTTGTTGTGTGGCTACATTGCAGATGTTTTACAAGTTGAACAGAAAGTGAAAAAAGATCTTTTAAGGTCTGCTCATTTGTGCAAAGCTGATTTGATTACTGAAATGGTAAAAGAATTTCCAGAGTTACAGGGAATAATGGGGAAAAAATATGCGGTTTTATCTGGTGAAAGAAAAGAAGTAGCGGAAGCTATCTTTGAACATTATCTCCCCCGTTTTTCAGGGGATATATTACCCAGAACTAAAAATGGTATGATTTTAGGAATTGCTGATAAAGTTGATACTATCATTGGTTGTTTTCTGATAGGCTTAACTCCAACAGGATCACAGGACCCTTACGGATTGAGAAGACAATCTCGCGGGAAAATTGTCATAATTTTGAAAAATAATCTGAATATTTCATTAAAGGATATTATTCAGAAATCATTATCCTTGTATAAAACAAGTGTTTCATTAGAATTACAAATTGATGAAAATAAGATTGTATCCCAGATATTAAATTTTCTCAAACAAAGAGTAAAAAATATCTTCTTAGAAGATGGAATTCGATATGATATAATTGATGCAGTTTTGGCTGTTGATAGCGATGGAGATTTAGTTGATATTAAACATAGAACAAAAGTTATAGAGGAAATTTATAATCAACCCATTTTTAGAAATATACTTAATTCATCAAACAGGGTATTAAATTTATCAAAAAATAATGAAGAAACCGAGATTGACCGGTCACTATTAAAGGAAAAAGCAGAGTTAAATTTATATCATAATTATAAAAGTATTTATCCGCGAATAAGGGAATTTATTTGTAACAAAGAGTACAATAAAGTATTTAAGTTATTAGAAGATTTATGCGAACCAGTTGATGAGTTTTTCGATCAGGTACTGGTAATGGACAAAGATGAGGACATTAGAAAGAATAGGATCGCACTTATCAAGAAAATAGGAATATTATTCAATCAGGTAGCTGATTTATCCAAAATTGTTTCTATAAAAGAGGGGAGGAAGTAATTATGGATAGTATCAAATTTAAACCTACTATCTATATCATTTCTGATTCTACCGGCGAAACTGCTCAAAATGTAGTTCATGCTGCGCTTAGTCAGTTTGATTCTAATGATATTAAGTTGAAATTGTTTGCCCACATTGAATCTAAAAAAGATATTACAGGGATAATAAGTCAAATCAATAAAGAAAAAGGCTTTATAGTCTATACTATTGTAAAACCAGAATTAAGATCATTTGTGAAAGAGGAATCCAAAAAGCAATCTGTCGTTTCCTTCGATATATTTGGTCCAATTATGGAAAACATTGAAAGAGTAAGCGGAATTACACCTAAATTAGAACCGGGAATTATTAGAAAATTAGATAAGGAATATTTTAAAAGAATGGAAGCCATGGAATTTGCAGTGAAGTATGATGCCTGCCAGGGAGAATTTGAGTTATCTAAAGCTGATCTGGTAATATTGGGGGTTTCTCGAACTTCAAAAACACCACTTAGTATGTATCTCGCCCATAAGGGTATAAAGGTAGCCAATATAGTATTGGATTTTGAATTTGAACCACCGTCTGGAATATTTAGTTTACCACCGAGGAAAGTAGTTGGTTTAACCATGGACCCCGATAAATTAATTGAGATAAGAAGTGAACGATTAAAGGCATTGGGATTACCAGACGAGGGTGTATATAATAAGAAAGAAAGAGTAATTAAAGAGTTAAAATATGCTGATAGTATTTACAAGAAGATCGGGTGTCCGATAATTAACGTAACCAATATGGCCATAGAAGACATTGCTACAAATATACTTAAAATAATAGAGGAGGAAGAATAAGTATGAAAAAATATGTCTATTTTTTTGATGAAGGAAAAGGAGATATGAAATCCATTTTAGGAGGAAAGGGTGCAGGGTTAGCAGAAATGACCCGAATTGGTCTTCCTGTTCCTCAGGGATTTACTATAAGTACAGAAGCCTGTATCGAATATTATAAAAATGGTCAAAAATATTCCGAAGGTTTAGAAGACCAGATAAAAGACAATTTAAAAAAATTAGAGAAAATATCTCAAAAGAAATTAGGAGATCCAAAAAACCCTTTATTAGTTTCCGTACGATCCGGTGCTGCAATTTCCATGCCCGGCATGATGGATACAGTTCTAAATTTAGGATTAAATGATATTACCATTCAAGGGGTTATCGATAATACAAAAAATGAACGATTTGCTTACGATAGTTATCGACGATTTTTGCAGATGTTTGGAAATGTGGTTCTGGGCATTGAACATGATAAATTTGAACATATTTTAGAAAAGATAAAAAAAGAATTTAAAGTAAAATTAGATACGGAAATTGATTGTGATGGGCTGAAAAGATTAGTGGAGGAATATAAAAAACTCATCAAAAAAGAGACCGGGAAAGATTTTCCTCAAAATCCAGAATTACAATTGAAGACCGCCATAGATGCTGTATTTAATTCCTGGAACACTAAAAGAGCGGTAACTTACCGCAGGATTAACAAAATTCCCGATGATTTGGGGACAGCTGTAAATGTTCAAGAAATGGTTTTTGGCAATATGGGAGAAAATTCAGGAACAGGTGTTGGATTTACCAGAAATCCTTCTACCGGAGAAAAAGAATATTACGGAGAATATCTTCTGAATGCCCAGGGAGAAGATGTGGTTGCAGGTATTAGAACACCTTTGCCTTTATCTAATCTAAAAAATGATTTACCGGAAGTATATGATGAACTTATTAAGATAGTTAAACTTTTAGAAAAACATTATAAAGATGTTCAAGATTATGAGTTTACCATAGAAAAAGGGAAACTTTACTTACTACAGACTCGAACAGGAAAAAGAACTGCTCAAGCTGCTCTTAAGATTGCTGTAGATATGGTAGATGAAGGAATAATAAATAAAGAGGAAGCTGTTTTAAGGGTAGAGCCCAATCAATTAAATCAACTGTTACATAGAGGAATAGATCCTAACGCCAAAAAAGAAGTAATTGCCAAAGGATTACCTGCTTCTCCGGGGGCTGCCTATGGTAAAGTGGTCTTTACTGCGGATGAAGCAGAACAATTAGGAAAAGATGGGGAAAAGGTAATATTAGTAAGGACGGAAACAACCCCTGATGATATCCATGGGATGGTTGAAGCACAGGGTGTTCTTACCAGCCGAGGTGGTATGACCAGTCATGCTGCGGTAGTAGCAAGAGGAATGGGAAAAGCTTGTGTAGCCGGCTGCAGTGTCTTGAATATTGACCTAGAAAATAAAAAAATATCTACTAACGATATAACAATAAAAAAAGGTGATTTTATCACTATAGATGGTGGAACAGGAGAAGTATTTTCAGGGAAAGTTCCTACTATTGAGCCAAAAATGAGTAAGGAATTTGAAACTTTATTATCCTGGGCCAATAAAATAAAGCGCTTAGGTGTATACGCTAATGCCGACACCCCGGAAGATGCACAAAAGGCCAGGGAATTAGGGGCAGAGGGTATAGGACTTACCAGAACAGAGCATATGTTTATGGCACAGGAACGTTTACCCATTGTCCAAAAAATGATTATGGCTGATACTAAAAAGAGTAGAGCAGAAGCCTTAAAAAAATTATTACCCATGCAGAAAAGTGATTTTTTAGGTATTTTAAAGGCCATGGAAGGACTACCGGTAATTATCAGACTTCTCGATCCACCGCTTCATGAATTTTTACCCAATTTAGAGGATACTTTAATAGAAGTAAATACTTTAAAATTAAAAAATATAGATTCAGCAAAACTTGCTAAGAAGGAAAAACTATTAGAAATAATTAAATCTTTACACGAAATGAATCCGATGTTAGGACTTCGAGGGTGCAGGTTAGGCCTGTTATATCCGGAAATATATGAGATGCAGGTTGAAGCTATCATAGAAGCTGCCATAGAATTAACTAAAAAAGGTATAAAAGTAAAACCTGAAATAATGATTCCTCTGGTAAGTCATATAAACGAATTTAGACCGATATGCAAAAGAGCTAAGAAAATTGCCGATGAGAAGATAAAATCTGCAGGGGTAAAATTAGAATATAAAGTCGGGACTATGATTGAATTGCCACGAGCTGCTTTGACTGCTGATAAGATAGCAGAAGAAGCAGAATTCTTTTCTTTTGGTACCAATGACTTGACTCAAACAACATTTGGTATAAGTAGGGATGATGCTGAAGGAAAATTCTTATTAAGATACGTTGATGATAAAATTTTAGAAGAAAATCCTTTTGAAGTATTAGATCAAGAAGGCGTAGGGAAGTTAGTTAAATTAGGTACAAAATTAGGAAGAGAAACTCGTCCTAACTTAGAGGTAGGTATTTGCGGAGAACACGGCGGAGAACCTCATTCAGTGGAATTTTGCCATTCTGTGGGGTTAAATTATGTTAGCTGTTCTCCTTTTAGAGTTCCTATTGCCCGATTGGCAGCTGCCCAGGCGGTAATAAAAGAAAAAAAATAAAGATAAAACAATATTAATTTACCAATTCACCAATTTTCCAATTGGAAAATATTATAAAATAGATTATAGCGATAATCGAAAAGTACAAAATATAAAACCAAAATTTAAAACAAAAGTGTATAGGGTGTATTTAATACACCCTATACACTTAAGTAAGAAATGGAAATGTAAATAAAAAGAAAGGATAGAAAATAACTATGCAAATTGAATTGTTAATTCCTTTAAGCGGCATCGTTGCTCTTATATTTGCCGTATTTCTTTCTCTGAAGGTAATAAAAGAAAAACCAGGAAACGAAATAATGCAGGGAATATCAAAATTAATTGAAGAAGGAGCTATGACTTTTTTAAAAAGAGAATATAGTATATTGGTATTTTTTATTATAGCAGTCAGCCTTATATTAGCTTACGTAAGGAACCCTATTACCGCTTTATCTTTTGTGATAGGAGCATTTTGTTCTGGGTTAGCTGGTTTAACCGGGATGAAATTAGCAACTAAAGCAAATACAAGGACTGCTTTTGCTGCCCAAGAAGGAGGTATAGGAAAAGCTTTAAAAGTAGCTTTTTCAGGAGGAGCAGTTATGGGTATGTCAGTAGCAGGGTTTGGATTATTAGGTTTAGGTATCTTATATTATTTTGTTAGAGACCCGGAGATAATTAATGGATTTGCCTTAGGAGCAAGCTCTATTGCCTTATTTGCCAGAGTAGGTGGAGGAATATTTACTAAAGCAGCAGATGTAGGAGCTGATTTAGTGGGAAAGGTTGAAGCAGGAATACCTGAAGATGACCCTCGTAACCCAGCAGTTATTGCTGATAATGTAGGAGATAATGTAGGAGATATTGCTGGATTGGGGGCAGATCTGTTTGAGTCTTATGTAGGCTCAATTATTTCCAGTATGATTTTAGGTGGATTACTATTCGAAGGAACCAAAGGAGTAATATTTCCTTTATTATTGGCAGCTTGTGGGGCAATTTCTTCTATTATAGGTACTTTTTTTGTACAAACTAAAGATAAAAATAAGTTAAACAATGCACTAACTAAAGGGACTTTAGTAAGTGCATTCCTGGTGATTATTTCCTCTGCTTTTCTCTCTAATATTTTATTTAACAATTTAAATATATTTTATGCTACTGTAGCTGGATTAATTGCTGGAATAATTGTTGGATTAATAACAGAATATTATACTTCCTATCAGTATTATCCGGTAAAATCAATTGCTAAATCATCACTTACCGGACCAGCGACCACCATTATCTCTGGATTAGCAGTTGGTATGCAAAGTACTGCCATTCCTTTGGTTATAATCGCCGCTACAGTTTTAGTAGCTTATAAGTTTGCTGGACTATATGGTATAGCAGTTTCTGCAGTAGGAATGTTATCAATTGTAGGAATGACCGTTTCGGTAGATTCTTATGGCCCTATTGCTGATAATGCAGGAGGAATTGCGGAAATGGCTAAACTAGATCCTAAAGTTCGAGAAATTACTGATTCCTTAGACGCAGTAGGAAATACTACAGCAGCTATTGGAAAAGGTTTTGCTATTGGTTCAGCTGCATTAACGGCTTTAGCTTTATTTTCAGCTTACTGTAAATCAGTTGGTTTAGAAAGTGTAAGTATAACTAATCCGATAGTTATAGCAGGGATGTTTATCGGTGGTCTTTTGCCTTATCTTTTTTCTTCTTTAACCATAAATGCGGTGGGAAAAACTGCATTCTTAATGATAGAAGAAGTTCGCCGACAATTTAGAGAGATAGCTGGTTTAAAAGAAGGAAAAGCTAAACCGGATTCCGCTAAATGTGTAGATATTAGCACTAAAGGAGCTTTGAAAGAGATGATATTACCCGGGTTATTAGCCATAGTATCTCCTATAGCAGTAGGAATAGTACTTGGCCCTGAAGCCTTGGGAGGTATGTTGATTGGAGCGGTGTTAGTAGGAGTATTGTTGGCCATACAGATGGCCAATTCCGGAGGAGCTTGGGATAATGCCAAAAAATATATTGAAATGGGAAATTATGGAGGAAAAGGTACAAAAGTGCATGAAGCTGCAGTTATAGGTGATACTGTAGGTGACCCTCTTAAAGATACTGCTGGTCCTTCTATGAATATATTGATTAAAGTTATGTCCATAGTCGCTCTGGTTTTTGTTCCTCTATTTATAAAATAGTTAGCTGGTTACCCGGTTAGCCAGTTAAGAAAATAGGAAAGAGAAACCAAATTAATATCGCAGTATATAGTATCGAGTAATAATAGTATATGGTAAAGAAAAATAGTGGATAACATAGTCAGTTGTTTAAGAAAAGCGTAAAGAGATTTCTTTATCTAAAAACTAAAAACCAGTAACTATCAACTAATTTGACTGGCCAACAGGTAAACCGGTTAACTGGGTAACTAATTTAATTGGTCAATTGGAGAATTGGAGAATTGGGGAATTGGTAGATTGGTCAATAGGTAAATTGACTTACTTAAGGAGAAATTTCATTTGAGATTTTGTGACTTAATTATAAAGAAGAGAAATGGCCTAAAGTTAAATCAAAAAGAAATAGATTATGCTATTAAAGAATTTAATGAAGGTATAATACCGGATTACCAAATGTCTGCCATGCTGATGGCTATCTATTTTCAAGGAATGGATATTGACGAAATAAAGTATCTAACTATGGCTATGGTTAATTCTGGAAAAATTATCGACCTTGGTTCCATTCCCGGTATTAAGGTCGATAAACATAGTACGGGTGGAGTAGGAGATACTACTACCCTCGCTTTAGCTCCCATGGTAGCAGCGGCGGGTGTTCCGGTAGCCAAGATGTCAGGACGGGGTTTAGGTCATACCGGCGGTACAATCGATAAGTTAGAATCAATCAGAGGATTTAAAACAGAATTAAGTCTGAGTAAATTTATAGATATCGTTAAGAAAGTTGGAGGATCAATTATCAGCCCTACTTCAGATTTGGCTCCCGCAGACAAAAAATTGTACGCCTTAAGAGATGTTACCGGAACGATAGACAGTATTCCCCTAATTGTAGGCAGTATTATGAGTAAAAAATTGGCTGCTGGCGCCGATGCCATTGTATTAGATGTTACTACCGGCAGTGGTGCTTTTATGCAAGAATATAAAGACGCCTTGAAATTAGGGAAAATAATGGTAGATATAGGATTGGAATTAGGCAAAGAGACCGTGGCGGTAGTTTCAAATATGGATGAACCTTTGGGTTTTGCTATCGGTAATTCTTTAGAAGTTAAAGAAGCTATTGAAGTTTTAAAAAATAGAGGACCGGAAGATTTACGCGACCTTTGCCTGGTTCTTGGTGCCCATATGCTAAAATTAGGCGGAGCAGTAAGAAACTATAAAGAAGGGGGAAACAGATTAGAAAAAATATTAAAAGAGGGGACAGCTTTTGACAAGTTTAAAGAGATGATAACTGCTCAGGGTGGAAATTCAGAAATAATAGATAACCCGGGATTATTGCCTCTGGCCAAACATTGTACTAAAATTAAAGCTGATATTAGTGGCTATATACAGAAAATAGATTCCCGATTAATTGGTGAGAGCGCCATGCTTTTAGGAGCAGGCAGAGAGAAAAAAGAATCAGAAATCGATTTATCTGTGGGAATTATTTTAAAGAAGAAAGTAGGGAGCAAGGTTAATATTAACGAAGATTTGGCCGAAGCATATTATAACGATTCAGAAAAATTAAAAGAAGCAAAGAAAAAACTGCTATCCTCGTTTGTTATAGGAAACAAAAAACCGCTAAAATTACCGCTAATTTTAGCTACTATCAGCAAGGAAGGGATTAAAGAGTGGGGAATAGCGTAGAGCGTTTAGCGTATAGCAATTCAGTATCGCGTATCGAGTGTGCGC
>DMCY01000074.1 GCA_003451675.1 Candidatus Atribacteria bacterium | reverse complement strand
TTCTTGCATTTTTAATTAATAAATGATAAAATAACAATTTACGGAAATAAATAGCATAGAGTGTACAGCGTTTAGCGTGTAGGATAAATCAATAAACTAAAAACGCAAAGCGAAAAGCAAAAAAGCATAATTCAAAACTCTTAACTAGTCGTTAGTGAATAGTCGTTAGGCGTTAGCTTTAAATGCAAGTTTTCAGTTATCGGTTTTCAGTTTTTAGAAAAAGAGAATCAGATTCTGTATTCTGACTTCTTTTTCTCAACCAGGTAACTAACTAACCAAATAACTAGTTCTTAGCGAGATACGAGATAGTTTTACGCTTTTCGTTTTTCATTATATACTAATAATTTAATATTTTAATCATTATATAAAGGTTGGTGTTTTGCGGTGCACAATAAATATAATCAAATGAAAGATTATTCCAAAATACCTGAAGTATGTCCAATCCCCAATTTATTGGATATACAAAAAAAATCTTTTGAAGATTTTTTACAAAGGTTCGTCTCGCCTGATAAAAGAAAAAAGCAAGGGTTGCAGGAAGTTTTTATAAACATTTTTCCCATTCAAGACTTTACCGGTAATCTAATTTTAGATTTTATTAGTTATTCACTGGGGGAATGTAAAGATTCTGCTTACGGATGTTGGGAAAAAGGTGGAACTTACTCTGCTCCTTTAGAAGTTAAGATAAATTTAATCAGCAAGAAGACAGGTGAAATTAAAGAGCAAGATGTCTTTATGGGCGAGTTACCGCTTATGACTGAAAACGGAGGCTTCGTTATTAACGGAGCAGAAAGGGTGATAGTAAATCAATTAATAAGATCTCCCGGTATTTATTTTGATGAAGAAAAAAATGAAAATAGCAAATCATTGTATAAATTTAAAATTATACCTAATCGTGGATCCTGGCTAGAATTTGGATTTGATTCTTCCGACATGATTTATGTCCGAATTGATAAAAAAAGGAAAATTCCAGCAACTACTCTATTAAGAGCATTGGGATATGAAAATGATGAAGAAATAATGGAACTTTTTGATTACGAAGAGATTGTAAAAACAACTTTAGAAAAAGATAATACAAACAATGAAAAAGAAGCCCTGATAGAAATGTTTAGAAGATTGAGACCCAGCGAGCCTCCGACTGAAAGAAATACCCGACAATTAATTTATAGATTACTTCTTGATCCTAAAAGATATGATTTAGCAAAAGTCGGGAGATATAAAATTAATAGGAAATTAAACTTTGAAGATCGGATATTAGGTAAAATCTCCGCCGAAGACATTGTTGATCCTAGAGACAATAAAATAATCGTAAAAGCAGAAGAGAAAATAAATCGGAAAACATTTTCTGCAATAATAAACTCAGGAATTGAAAAGGTAAAAGTGCTGAATTCTGAAAATGAAACGGTAACTGTTTTTAACGAGAAAGACGAAGCTTCTGTGCCTATTGTCGATAAACTGAGCGAAGGAATTAATGAGGGGATTATAGATGCGATTGTTGCTGAAGAAATAATCAATCCAAAAACAGGTGAAGTAATTTGTAGTATAGGTGATAAATTAACTAATGCCTTAATATACAAAATAAAAGAATGTAAAGAAAAGATAAAAATAAAAAAAGGTCCTTCGTTAACAAGAGAGGATATTGTCGCTTCTTTAAGGTATTTAGTCAATTTATATAGGGGAATTGGGTATATAGACGACATTGATCATTTAGGGAATAGAAGAATAAAGACAGTTGGTGAGTTACTTCAGGATCAATTTTACATTGGATTAAGCAGGATGGAAAGAGTGATTCGGGAGAGGATGACTATCCAACCTGATGTTTCTGCTATTACTCCTCAAGCCTTGATAAATGCACGGCCATTATTAGCCACTATTAGACAGTTTTTTGGGAGTAGTCAGCTTTCTCAGTTTATGGATCAGACTAATCCTTTATCTGAAATTACTCATAAAAGAAGGCTTTCTGCCTTAGGCCCAGGAGGCTTAACCAGAGAAAGAGCAGGCTTTGAAGTGAGAGATGTTCACCATACTCATTATGGCAGAATTTGTCCCATTGAAACTCCTGAAGGCCCTAATATTGGATTAATAGGATCTCTTTGTATTTATGCAAGGGTGAATGAATTAGGATTTATTGAGACACCTTATTTTAGGGTGATAGAAGGGAAAATAACTGATGAGATCGTTTACCTCTCCGCTGATGAAGAAGATAAGTATAGAATTGCTCAAATAAATATAAAAATAGATAAAGATAACAAGATTTCACAAGAGGATGTACCCTGCCGGTTCAGAGGAGACATTATTGAGTGTCTACCAGATGAAATAGATTTTATAGATGTGTCTCCCAAACAGGTTGCCAGCATTTCAGCTAGTTTAATCCCCTTTTTAGAGCACGATGATGCGAACAGAGCTTTAATGGGCACTAATATGCAGAGACAATCTGTACCTTTAATAAAACCCGAAGTTCCTTTAGTGGGAACGGGAATGGAAAATAAAGTTGCTGTCGACTCAGGTGCAGTCCTTATTTCCCAAGATGATGGCTTGGTGAAAGAAGTAAGTGCAGACAAGATAATTATTGAAAATACTGACAATATCCAAAAAGAATATAGATTAAAAAAATTCGTTCGTTCTAATCAGGGAACTTGTATAAATCAAATACCTTTAATAGAAGAAGGAATGATTATAAAGAAGGGAGATGTGCTTGCTGATGGTCCTTTAACTTCTGAAGGGCGTCTTTCTTTGGGTAGGAATGTTTTAATAGCTTACATGCCTTGGGAAGGCTATAATTTTGAGGATGCTATTTTGATTAGTGAAAAATTAGTTAGAGAAGATACTTTCACCTCTATTCATATTTCTGAACAGGAGTGTGAAGCACGAGATACTAAATTAGGACCGGAAGAAATAACTTGTGATATCCCTAATATCGGGGAAGGCAGCCTATCTAACTTAGATGAAAGAGGAATAGTTCGAATTGGAGCAGAAGTGGAATCAGGCGATATTTTAGTAGGAAAAGTAACTCCTAAGGGCGAAACAGATTTAGGGCCAGAGGAAAGATTATTGAGAGCAATTTTTGGGGAAAAGGCTCGAGAAATAAGAGATACTTCTCTCCGAGTTCCCCATGGTGAAAAAGGTAAGGTTATGGGCGTAAAAGTATTTTCCAGGGAAAACAATGACGACCTTCCCCCGGGAGTAAATCAATTAGTAAAAATATTTATTGCCCAAAAAAGAAAGATTTCTGAAGGGGATAAGATTTCGGGAAGACATGGAAATAAAGGAGTTATTGCTAAAATTTTGCCTGAGGCTGATATGCCCTTTATGTCAGATGGTACGCCAATAGAAATAGTATTGAACCCTTTAGGAGTACCCTCTCGGATGAATGTGGGGCAAGTTTTAGAAGTACATTTAGGCTGGGTAGCTAAAACTTTAGGTCTTAGAGTTATAACTCCTGTTTTTAATGGAGCAAAAGAAGAAGAAATTGAACAATCTTTAATAGAAGCAGGTTTGCCCAAAGATGGTAAAACAATTCTTTATGATGGTAGAACAGGTAGACCCTTTGATCTAAAGGTTACTGTAGGTTACAGCTATATTTTAAAATTATCCCATTTAGTAGATGATAAAATTCATGCTCGTTCTACTGGCCCGTACTCTTTGGTTACCCAACAACCTTTAGGAGGAAAAGCACAGTTTGGAGGCCAAAGATTTGGGGAAATGGAAGTTTGGGCTTTAGAAGGATACGGAGCTGCTTACAATCTCCAGGAGCTTTTAACTATAAAATCAGATGATGTGTTGGGAAGAATTAAAACTTATGAAGCTATTGTTAAGGGTGAATGTATCCCTGTCCCCGGCATGCCAGAATCATTTAAAGTTTTAATTAAAGAATTACGTAGTTTATGTTTAGATGTACAAGTTTTAGATTCTCAAGATAAAGAAGTAGATATTAAAGAAGATATCGATTTAAAAGATGAAATTAATGAAAATTTAATGAAAGAAATAACTTAAATTAGTATATAGTATATCGTATTGCGTATTGCGTTAACATTAAACTAGAAACTTAAAGCGAAAAGCGAAAAACCATAATTCAAAATTCAAAACTTTTTCTTAGGTTTTAAGTTTTGGTTTTGCGTTTTTAGCTTTACACTCTACGCTCTGATACTACTCACTAACGACTCTAATAGGGGGTAATTATATTGACAATTTTGAAGAGTTTTAACTCGATCAAAATCGGACTGGCTTCGCCAGAGCAAGTAAAAAAATGGTCTAATGGTGAAGTTAAAAAACCTGAAACTATCAATTATAGAACTTTAAGACCAGAGAAAGATGGTTTATTTTGTGAAAGAATATTCGGACCAGTTAAAGATTGGGAATGTAGTTGTGGAAAATACAAAAGGATACGATACAAAGGTGTCATTTGCGATAGATGTGGGGTCGAAGTTACTAAATCTATTACTAGAAGGGAAAGAATGGGGCATATTAAATTAGCTTCCCCTGTTTCCCATGTTTGGTATTTTAAGGCTATACCCAGCCCTTTATCTCTACTTTTAGATATATCTCCTCGTAACTTAGAAAAGATATTATACTATGCTCCAGATCGAAGAAGAGAACAGTTATTCGAAGTTATTGAGAAAAGCGGGACAGATTTAGAAAAAGGAGATATAATTTTAGATGCAGAATACCGTATTCACAAAAAGTATAATGAAAAATTTAATGCTGAACCGGTTTATAATATTAATAAAGTAAAAATATTTTCTCATAAAATAGGTGATGTAATTTCGAAGGAAGAGGATCAGGATCTGCAGAAAATATTTGGTAAAATATTCTATCAAAAGGAATTATTGTTCCCTGTGAGCAAAGAGGAAGAATCTGAAAGCGAAGAAGAAAAAGAAGAGGTTGAGGAAGGTATTAAAGAACTTAAGGAAGAAGTTAAAGAAGAAGAGGTAGAAAATAAGGAGACCCAATATCGAATTACTAAAGTTAATGGCTTAATTTCTGAGACCAACTTAAAAAGATTAGAGGAAGAAAAAAACTTATCCTTGAGGGCAAAATTAGCTACTCAAAACATTGAAGAGTCTTGTTACATAGTGATACACCCTGGTAATACTTCTTACAAAAGAGGAGAAATAATTTTAGAAATAGAAGAACTCCTTCTAAGTAATTATGATCCTGAATTTAAAGCTGGGATAGGGGCAGAAGCAATTAAAGAGTTATTGAAAGAGTTGAACTTAGATAAATTAACTCTGGAACTTCGCGAAGAATTAAAAAAAACTAGTGGCCAAAAAACGAAAAAGATTATTAAAAGATTGCAGATAGTTGAAGCATTTCGTAAATCTAATTGCAAACCTGAATGGATGGTATTAGAGATAATTCCAGTTATTCCTCCGGACTTAAGGCCTATGGTGCAATTAGAGGGAGGGCGTTTTGCCACTTCAGATTTGAATGACCTGTATAGGAGAGTTATAAATCGGAATAATAGATTAAAAAGATTATTAGAATTAGGGGCACCGGAAATTATTATTAAAAATGAAAAACGGATGTTACAGGAAGCGGTTGATGCTTTGATAGACAACGGCAGGAGAGGGCGAGCAGTGCTTGGCACCGGGAATAGACCCCTTAAATCGTTAAGTGATATGTTAAAAGGTAAGAAAGGTAGATTCAGACAGAACCTTTTAGGTAAAAGAGTAGATTACTCAGGAAGATCGGTAATTGTAGTAGGACCTAATTTAAAATTTTACCAATGCGGATTACCTAAAAAGATGGCTTTGGAGTTGTTCAAGCCATATGTAATGAGAGAATTAGTGGCTCAGGATTTGGCTCACAATATCAAAACTGCTAAAAAAATAGTGGAGAAAGGCAAGCCGGAAGTCTGGAGTATATTAAAAAAAATCATAAAAGATCGTTCTATTTTATTAAATCGAGCGCCAACATTACATCGTTTGGGTATTCAGGCTTTTAAACCTGTTTTGGTGGAAGGAAATGCAATCCAGATTCATCCTTTAGTTTGCGCAGCTTTTAATGCAGATTTTGATGGTGATCAGATGGCAGTCCATGTTCCTCTTTCAACGGAAGCTCAAGCTGAAGCAGAAATTTTAATGTTATCTTCGAATAATATACTTTCTCCAGCCAATGGCTTACCTATAGCTTTACCTAGTCAGGATATAATTTTAGGTTGTTATTATTTAACTATGCGGGAGAGCGGGAAAAAAGGTGAGGGGAAAATTTTCGGTAATTCTAATGAGGCAATAAGGGCTTATGAGGACGGCTTTATAGATTTACATGCTAAAATTAAATATAAAATACATAATTCCTTAAAAGGTACAACAGCTGGTAGAATTATTTTTAATGAAATTTTCCCTGACGATATGGATTTTATTAATTTAACTATAACCAAAAAATCTTTAGAAAAAATTATATCTTTTGTTTACCGAAAATACGGGAAAGAAATAACTGTTGATATTTTAGATAAGATTAAAAAAATAGGCTTTAATTTTGCTACTTCTTCCGGGGTTTCTATAGGGATAGTAGATTTAGAAATACCTTCTCAAAAAGATGAGATATTAGAAGTGGCTGAAAAGGAAGTAGATAAAATTCAAGAACAATATAATTACGGATTAATTATGGAGGATGAGAGAGAACAGAAAATTGTAAACGCCTGGACCAAAGCTGCAGATGAAGTAGTTAATGCTATTTTAAAGAATTTAGATAAAATTAATCCTTTATATATTATGGCTGATTCCGGAGCTCGAGGAAGTAAACGGCAGATTGGTCAATTAGCCGGGATGAGGGGTTTAATGGCTGATCCTTCGGGAAAGATTATTGAATTTCCTATTAGATCTAACTTTAGAGATGGCTTGTCAGTGTTAGAGTATTTTATTTCTACTCATGGAGCTCGGAAAGGGTTAGCAGATACTGCTCTTAGAACTTCAAAATCAGGATATTTAACCAGAAGATTGGTTGATGTAGCTCAAGATGCAATTATCAGAGAAGAAGACTGTGGTACATCTGACGGAATAATTATCAGAGCCTTTCAAGAAGACGGTAATGTAATTGAGACTTTAGAAGAAAGGTTAGTAGGGCGAATAACTCAAGAAGAGGTAATAGATCCCAAGACCGGTGAAGTATTAATTGGATTAGGGGAAGAAATTGACGAAAGAAGCGCTAAAAAGATTTCGGAAATGGGGATAAAAGAGGTTAAAGTTAGATCGGTTTTAACCTGCAGAGCAGAACATGGAATATGTGTTAAATGCTATGGCAAAGATTTGGCTACTGGTAAATTAGTAAATATCGGAGAAGCCGTAGGAGTTATTGCAGCTCAATCTATTGGAGAACCAGGGACACAATTAACTTTAAGAACTTTCCATACCGGAGGGATAAAAATAACTGGTGAAGATATTACCTTGGGACTTCCACGGGTAGAGCAACTTTTTGAGGTAAGAAAGCCGAAAAAACAAGCAGTAATCAGTGAAATAAATGGAACAGTAGAGGAAATTATTACTGAAAACAATTATAAGAAGCAGGTAGTAATTAATCCTGAAACATCAAAAGAAAATAAAGACGCTATCGCAGAAAAGAAAAAGATCTATAATATTTCCGCCGATTTAAGGCTAATAGTAGAAAAAGGACAAAAGATTAGAGCTGGAGAAAGATTGACTGTCGGGTTTATTGATCCTCATGATATTTTAAAGATTCAGGGAATTAAGGCAGTTCAAGAATATTTATTAAAAGAAATACAAGCAGTATATAGATTACAAGGGGTTAAAATCAGTGACAAACATATCGAGACAATAATTCGTCAAATTGCTCGTTTAAATATGATTTATGTCAGATCAGCACGTGACTCTGAGTTACTATCCGGAGAATTAGTATATGTATCAGATTTTGAAAAGGCTAATAAAAAAGTAGTAGAAGAAAATGAAGAAATCAGTAAGAAGAACAGAGAATTATTAGAAAATAAAAAAACTATCTTTTCATTGGTAAATGTTAAAACAGGTGAGGTAATAGTTAAAGAAGGAGAAGTTATTACTAATAAAGTTATACCTAAAATTGAAACCAGCGATTTTACTACATTGATAGTTGAGGATCAAGAAAATAAAAAATTTACTATTGTTAAAGGAGAAAATTCCTTTATAGAAAGAATAACTGGCAATATATTGGTTGGTGGGATTAAAGATAATATTCAAGAGGGCAACACTGAAACAGACAATCTAAGTGATTCTAAGATAAAATTTAATGAGGTTATTAGCAAAGAAATGGGAGTAAAAATTGCTAATAATAATATTAGAACAATAAGTTGTGTTAAACCAGATATTTACGAAAAGATAAAAGACAGGATTGCTGCCGCAGATATTATTAGTCCAGAAGATTCTCAAGTTTTAGTAAGTGCAAACCAGCAACTTACTTCCTCGGAAGTGGATAAGATCATAAAAGCTAAGGTAGATAGAATAAAGGTATGGAAAGAAATTAAGGAGATATCCGTAAGAGACGGACTGATCAAATCAATTAAAGATGAAATTATTGGGCGACCCATTGGCGAAGATATTAAAGATCCAGTAAGCGGAAATATTATAGCAGATAAGGATCAAATAATAAGCAAGAATTTAATTAAAAAAATATTATCGTATAAATTAAGTGAGCTGCCATTGGAAGATGGAAGATATTTTTCTTTAGAAGGTAGAACTTTAGGATTCCTTTACGACAATGTATTAGGTAAAATTGCTGCTTTAGATATTTTGGATCCGGAAACAGGTGAAGTAATAATTAATGGAGGCAAAAAAATAACCAGGAACCATGCTACAGAAATTTGCAATAGACATCTGGATTTAATAAAAGTAAGGGCAAGCAATAAGATTGCATGCATTAATATAATTGAAAATGTAGGATTTATTAGAAGGAAGAAGTTTGTAGCAGTAGGAATGCCCATAATCCAAGGCATTACTCAAGCCTCCCTTTCTACTGAAAGTTTTCTGTCTGCTGCATCATTTCAGAGGACTACTCATGTTTTGACCAATGCTTCTATCAAGGGGAAGGTAGATAAGCTTTATGGTTTAAAAGAAAATGTTATTATTGGTAACATAATACCCGCAGGGACAGGTTTAAATAAATACGGAGAAATAGAAGTTGATTACTCACATGAGGAGGAAGAAAAAGTGGAAGAAATATTTAAAGAGACAGAGGGAGAGCAGAGAGAAAAGAAGATAGATATGTTTAGAGAAGAAGATGAAGATAGTAGAGAGAAAATGTCAGACAATACCACAGATCAAGAACCGGAACTTAATTAGTCGATAGTGAATAGTCGTTAGATTTAAATATTAGTTACAAGATACAAGTTTATTTAGTTACTTGGTTAGCTGGTTAAGAAAAAGAAGCCAGAAGACAGAATCCAGAATGAATTATTTTAGAATATAAGGTTATTTTATTTCGTTAAATTATTTTATTTTCTTCTGACTCCTGACTACTGGCTCCTGAATTCTTAAATAATAATTATGGTTTTCGCTTTAAGTTTTTAGTTTAATACTAACGCGATACTCGATACGAGTTTTTATATAATTTAGCTTGACATCAAATTCTGATGCTGTTAGAATATAAAGGTATTTTTATTTATAGGATGTTGATAAATTTAGAAAAAGGAAGGTAAGATATGCCTACCATAAACCAATTAGTAAGAAAAGGTAGAAAAAAGGTCTTTAAAAAATCTGATACGCCGTCTTTGCAGGGTAGTCCTTTAAAAAGAGGAGTATGTACCAGAGTTTGGACTATAACTCCTAAGAAACCTAATTCCGCCTTAAGAAAAGTCACCCGAGTAAGATTGACTAATAATATGGAGGTTACTGCGTATATTCCCGGAATAGGGCATAATCTTCAAGAACATTCTATTGTACTCTTAAGAGGTGGAAGGGTAAAAGATTTACCAGGAGTTAGATATCATATTGTCAGAGGAGTTATGGATACTACTGGAGTAGAAAATAGAATGCAAGGGCGTTCAAGATATGGATCTAAAAGACCAAAGAAGGCAAGTAAGTAATAAGAGAATTTAGTTATCTAGTTATTTGGTTACCTGGTTAGTTAGTTAACCAATTTGTTAGTTAATCAACTAATTAACTAAGTAACCAGCTAACCAATTAACCATTTAATAGTTTAAAAAGATAGAGGTGGTAAATAATGTCCAGAAGGAGAAAGGCAGTAAAGAGAATGAAAGCACCAGATCCTGTGTACTATGATAAAAATATAACACTTTTTATAAATAAGCTTATGTATGATGGCAAAAAAAGCAAAGCAGAGGCAATTTTTTATCGGGCTTTAGATATTGCTACTAAAAAGACAAAAAAGAAGCCTTTGGAAGTATTTAATCAAGCCTTACAGAATGTTATGCCGGTATTGGAAGTGAAGTCAAGGAGAGTTGGAGGAGCTAGTTACCAGATCCCTGTTGAAGTAAGTCCTGATAGAAGAATTACTTTAGGGATGAGATGGATAATTAACTTTGCCAGGAAAAGAACAGGCAAACCGATGCATGAAAAATTATCCTTAGAGTTCACCGATGCGGTAAATGGTGTTGGAACAGCTGTTAAAAAGAAAGAAGATACTCATAAGATGGCTGAAGCAAATAAAGCATTTGCACATTACAGATGGTAAATAACATAGTCGTTAGTTTTAAATACAAGTTTTCAGTTATCGGTTTACAGTTTTTAGATAAAGAGAATCGTATTCTGTCTCTTGGCTTCTAGATTCTTTTTCTTAACCAGCTAACCAGATAATTAATTAACTAACTAACCAACTAACTAATTCTTAGCGAGATACGAGATACGAATTAGGATAGGTTTTTTAAATTATGTCTACGAAATTACCTTTAGATAAAATAAGAAATATTGGTATAATGGCCCATATTGATGCAGGCAAGACTACCGTTACCGAGAGGATACTTTACTATACGGGAAAAGTTCATAAGATGGGCGAGGTCCATGAGGGGTCTGCAACTATGGATTGGATGCCTCAAGAAAAAGAGAGAGGTATTACTATAACTTCTGCGGCAACTACTCTTTATTGGAAAGATAAGCGTATTAATATTATTGATACGCCTGGACACGTAGATTTTACCATGGAAGTTGAACGCTGTTTAAGGGTACTCGATGGTGCTGTTGCGGTATTCTGTGCAGTAGGAGGGGTTGAACCCCAGACAGAAACCGTTTGGTATCAGGCAGAAAGATATGGTGTTCCCCGTATTGCCTTTATTAATAAAATGGATAGAGCTGGAGCAGATTTCTATCATGTTATAAAAATGATTCAAGATAAACTGGCGACTAATCCAATCATTGTTCAATTGCCCTGGGGGAGTGAAGAAAATTTTAAAGGCATTATCGACTTAATAAAAATGAAGGCGTATTCTTATACTATAGATAATTTAGGAGTAAATTATAAAGAAGTATCTATATCAGAAGATATGCGAGAATTAGCCAATGAGCATCATCGTAAAATGATAGAAAGCTTAGCTGAACTTGATGAAAAAATTATGGAGAAATATCTTGAAGGTGAAGAAATTGCCTCCAATGAAATAAAGTCTACAATTCGCAGGTTAACTATTAAAAATGAGGTAGTACCGGTTTTGTGTGGTTCAGCTTTAAAAAATAAAGGTGTTCAGTTACTTTTAGATGCGATAGTTGATTATCTGCCTTCTCCTTTAGATGTTCCGCCGGTCAAAGGCATGGATCCTCAGAATGAGAAAGGGATAGATAGGTTAGCCGATGATAAAGAACCATTATCTTCTTTGGTTTTTAAAATTACGACTGACCCTTATATAGGAAAATTAAGTTTTGTCAGAGTTTATTCAGGTATATTAAAATCAGGTTCTTATGTTTATAATTCAACCAAAGAGTTTAAGGAAAGAATAAATAGATTAGTACTGATTCATGCTGATCACAAGAAGGATGTTACAGAGATACCTGCAGGAAATTTAGGGGCAATAATAGGTTTTAAAAAATCTACTACCGGTGATACTTTATGTGATATAAAACATCCTATAATTTTAGAATCAATGAAATTTCCTGAACCGGTGATATCTATCGCTATAGAGCCAAAAAGTAAAGCAGAGCAAGATAAAATGGCTTTAGCTTTGGATAAATTATCAGAAGAAGACCCGACTTTTAGGAGAACGCATAATGTTGAGACCGGCCAAACTATCATCTCGGGTATGGGGGAACTGCATTTAGAAATAATTGTAGATCGTTTACTCCGGGAATTTAAAGTAGAAGGAAATATAGGAAAGCCACAAGTGGCTTATAAAGAAACAATCGAGAGACCTGCTAAGGCTAGGGGGAGATTTATCAGACAATCAGGAGGTAGGGGACAATATGGAGATGTAACCTTGGAGGTAGAACCTTACAAGGAAGATAATTTTAAATTTATTAATCGGATAGTTGGCGGAGCAGTCCCCAAAGAATATATCCCCGCAGTAGAAGGGGGCATAAAAGAAGCTATGTTAAGTGGAGTATTGGCTAATTACCCGGTCACCAATATAAAAGTAACTTTATTAGACGGTTCTTATCATCCAGTAGATTCATCGGAGATTGCTTTTAAGATTGCAGCCTCTATGGCTTTTCAAGAATGTATGAAAAAGGCCAAACCAATACTTTTAGAGCCGATGATGGAAGTAGAAATCGTAACTCCGGAAGAATATCTGGGCAGCCTGATAAGCGATATAAGTTCACGGAGGGCGAAAGTAGAGGGGATAGAAACAAAGGCTAAAGTAAAAATTATTACTGCTTACGTACCTTTGGTAGAAATGTTTGGTTATGCTACTAGTTTAAGGTCAATTTCACAAGGTAGAGCAACTTCTACTATGCAGTTTTTATATTACGAAAAAGTTCCAGATAATATTACGAAGGAAATATTAATCTAAGTTTAAAATAATAAAAATAGTATAGAATATTTAAGGAGGAAAAATCAAATGGCAAAAGAGAAATTTGTAAGAACTAAACCCCA
>DMCY01000060.1 GCA_003451675.1 Candidatus Atribacteria bacterium | reverse complement strand
AGTGGATAAGTAAGTATTAGTGAAGATCCGGTTGTTGGAAAACTGCAAGTCCGGTTCCATGAGGATTGAGCTATCATTTAACTAGGGAACAAATATTGTGTCACTTCCAAAGGAAACAGGAAGCAAGCAGTGAATACAAAGCCGTTCCTAAGGTTGAGAGATGTTCATCTACTCGACATATAGTATCGAGTCAAGAAAGAAAAAGAAAAAAATTCAAGGTAGTTAGAAAAGAGGAAGTCAGGAGCCAGAATTCAGAATGTTACAAGAAAGTAATATAGAATTATAATTTCCGTCATTGCGAGGAGTAATACAAGCCTGCCCCAGCGAAAGCAGGGGAAGCAATTCCAAATTGAGATTGCCACGAGAAGCGCTCAAATGATATTGGGTACTTCTCTCGCAATGATATAAATATGATAATCATAAATTTGTGTTTAATACTAACGAATAAATTAACCAGTTAACTGAGTAACCATATAACTAACTAATAATAAAAAGAAGAGGGGGCAGATATTCAATGTTAGAAGTTTTTGAAAAAGGTGGGTTCTTAATGTATCCCATCTTTATATGTTCGTTGATTGCAATTACTATTTTCTTTGAGAGGATGTTTTATCTAAAAAGTATTAAAACTAAAAGTAAAAGATTTGTTTTGCGAGTTAAGAATTTAGTTAAAAAAGGGAGTATTGAACTGGCTATTTCTGCCTGTCGTAAAAGTCCTACTCCTATTTCAAAGATTATGTTGGCCGGTCTAATGAAATTTGGTCGGGGACGGGATGAGATGAAAGAGGCGATTGAAGATAGTGCCAACCAGGAAATTCCTGTATTAGAGAGAAATCTGTCTACGCTTTCCACAATCGGTAATATTACTCCATTATTAGGGCTTTTAGGAACAGTATTTGGTATGGTTAAGGCCTTTAATGTAATAGCGGTTATGGGAGTAGGTAAACCAGAGGTGCTGGCAGGAGGAATTTCTGAGGCACTGCTTACCACTGCCTTTGGATTGTCGATAGCTATACCGACTATCGTGATTTATAATTATTTATCTCACCGAGTAGATAAATTGATAAGAGATATGGAAGTAAATTGTGTAGAACTTATTGATCTTCTAACTTATCAAGAAATTAACAATAGTGGGACTATTAAAAATAGTATTATTCAGGGTGGTGAAATAGCACATGAAGTTTCCTCATCCGAATAAAAAGAGTGCCCGTTTTGACCTAACCCCCTTAATTGATGTAGTTTTTCTTTTATTGATATTTTTTATGCTGACTACCACTTTTGTGAATTTAGAAAATAGAGTGAAAGTTAACTTGCCATCTGGAGACTTTGCTGCCGCCGAGTCATCGGAAAATATTACCGTAACCATTACCGAAAATAATACAATTTATCTTAATGGAAAATTAATAGACCCTTTAAAACTTACCGAAAGTGTGGCTGCAGAAATAAAAGAGGAATCTGAAAAAATAGTAGTTTTAGAGGCAGATAAAAATGTTCTTCACGGTAAGGTAATCAGAGTAATGGATTTGCTTAAAAAGGGAGGGGCGGAAAGAATTGCCATCGCCACCCAGCCTGCGGAGAAGAAATAAGAAAAACAGTGATAAGTAATGAGTAATTAGTGACAAGTTACGGGTTGCAAGGTGCAAGTAGGATAACTATTTCTTATCAAGGAAATATAAACCAGGAGTCAGGAGCCAGAATTCAGAATATTACAAGAGAATAACAGGGAATTATAATTTCTGTCATTGCGAGGAGTAATACAAGCCTGCCCCAGCGAAAGCAGGGGAAGCAATCCTAACCAGAGATTGCCACGCTCTGATAAATCAGAGCTCGCAATGACATAAAGCATAATAAACTGACAACTGATAACAGCAAACTAAAAACTAGACAATTGGTAGATTATTAAACCAACTAACCAAGTAACTAGCTAACCAACTAACAAATTAACATCGAGGTGTAAATAATTCGTGCCCATAAACAGATATAGAACAAAACGTTTAAAACAGAGCAAAAAGAGCTTTTTGGGGAGATCGTTTTTAATCTCTATCATACTTAATGTTATATTATTATATGTTTTTGGAAATATGATCGCTTTTGATTTTACGATGCCTTTACCAGAAAAAGAGCTTATTTTGGTTAGTCTGGTGGAAATTCCTGCCCCAAAACAGCCAGAATCTAAGAAACCAGAGATTACTGAGAAAAAAGCTATTGCTCAATTAGAAGTTAAACCAAAAGCTAAACCGATTTCTCCGGAACCACCCAAGATAAAAGAAGAGGTAACTGAGACAAAAGTAGTAAGTAAGGAAGAATTAACGGAGGGAGCACCAAAGGTAGAAGTTAAAACTCCTGAAATTGAAACTGAGCCTGTGTCAGTGGTTCCTCCGGCTCAAATTAAAGAATCTTTAGGAGAGGACATAAGTGTTTCTACCGAATATTTTAAGCAGACTATAACTAGCAGGAAAGAAGTGAAGGGAGAAATATTAGAACCGGGCGAATCCCAACTTAAAGTTAATTTAGGCGAAAAAGAAGAAGAAAATGTCGAAGCAACTTATGGGACTATAGTAAACCCCGGAGAAATTACTACTCTACCGGAAGTAAAGGAGAAAGAATCTCCTTTTGGCAGCAGACCCCTTTCTATTATGGTAGAAAATTCAGAAGGAGCCAGACCGCAAAGCGGTTTGGATAAAGCTAATATTGTCTATGAAGCTTTAGCAGAAGGTGGAATTACCAGGTTTTTAGCTATTTATTATAACCAGAACGCAGAAGAAGTTGGACCAGTAAGAAGTGCAAGACCCTACTTTGTTGGTAAATCATTAGAACATCAGGCAATTTATGTCCATGTTGGGGGGAGTGAAGAAGCATATAATTTTATAAAAGAAGAGAAGATAGATGATATAAATGAATTTGTAGATTTTCAGCCCTTCTGGAGGTCTAAAGACCGAAAACCACCTCATAATTTATACACTTCTACCATAAAGTTAAGAAAAGAAGCCAATAAATTGGGTTATATTGAGATGATAAAAAAACAGGAATATCAATTTGAAATTGATATAAATGAAAGATTAACCGGTAGAGAAACTGATTCTATTGTAATTCCTTATAACAGTATTTATACGGTTAGTTATAAATACCAGCCTGAATCGATGAAATATTTAAGATTTATGAACGGCGAACCTCATATAGATGCCAAGACTAAAGAGCAGATAGCAGTAGATAATATTATAATTCAATTTGCCGGAACTAAAGTTATAGACGAAGAGGGTAGGCTGGCGGTAGATTTCATTGGCAAGGGAAAAGGATTGTTATTTTTTAAAGGTAATTCAGCAGAAATTACCTGGGAAAAGCCAGATCTAAGAGCAAGAACCCAATTTTTAGACAAAGAGGGGAATAGAATAGCTTTAACTCCGGGAAATGTTTGGATTCAAATTGTTCCTTCGGATATAAAAATGCAGTACTAAAGAATGACAAGTTTGGTGCCAGGCACCAAACTTGTCATAAATGTAAACTTTAGTGCCAGGCACCAAACTTGTCATAAAATGAAAAAATTAGAAGAAACTTTGGAATGTTTTTTAGACTATTTATCTATTGAAAGAGGTTTAGCTCAAAATACTATAATCTCTTATAGATATGATCTGATAAAATATATTAATTTTTTAAAAAAGAAGAGGGTTAGTTCTTTTAATCAAACTAATAAAGTTTTAGTCAATAATTATTTTGTTTATTTAAGGGGAAAAGATTTAGAGATTAATTCAATTTCTCGAAATTTAGTAGCAGTGAAGATGTTTTATCGCTTTTTATTGATGGAAGGTCTTATTGAGGAAGACATCACCAGTCTGATTGAATTCCCCCGGGTGAGTAAAAAACTTCCCCATGTTCTGAGTTCGAGAGAGATAAATCTTTTATTAGATGAGACCAACTTTAAAGGTAAATTAGGGTTAAGAGACCAGGCCATATTAGAATTATTTTACGCTACCGGTATGAGGGTGTCAGAACTGATACATTTAAAAATTAATGATATAAATATGGAAAATCGTATGTTGAAATGTCTGGGGAAAGGTTCTAAAGAGCGGATAATTCCTTTTGGAAATAAAGCATATCAGTCTTTAAATTCATATTTGGTTAGATTAAGGCCAAAATTAGTTAAAAATCCGGATGAGAATATTTTATTTTTAAATAGCCAGGGAAAAAGGCTTTCTCGGCAGGGAGTATTTTATCTGGTAAAACTATATGCCCAAAAAGCAAGGATAGAAAAGAAGGTCACTCCACACACTTTAAGACATACTTTAGCTACCCATTTATTAGAACATGGAGCAGATCTCAGGTCAGTTCAAGAGATACTAGGTCACTCAGATATTTCTACCACTCAAATCTATACCCATGTTAGTAGAAAATGGGTCAGTGAGGAATATTATAGGGCATTTCCCAGAACATGAATTAGTCGTTAGTGAATAGTGAATAGGAAGAGCGTAGAGCGTATACATTTAGTTAGCTGGTTAATTGGTTACCCGGTTAGCTAGTTAAGAAAATAAGAGATAGAAATCAGGAGTCAGGAGCCAGGATCCAGAATATAACGAGAAAATAACAATGAATAATAATTTCCGTCGTTGCAAGGAGTAATAAAAGCTTGCCCCAGCGAAAGCAGGGAAGTAATCTCCAAAACGAGATTGCCATGCTTTGACGAATCAGAGCTATGACATAAAATATAATAAACCGTAAACTTGTATTTTGTATCTTGTAACTTAAAACCAGTTAACCAAGTAACCAGCTAACTAACCAACGAAATTAGGGGGGTGCAGTAAAATTGGAAGATTTAAAAGCAAAAGTCGCAGAAAGTGTAGAATTTATTAATCAAAAAAGTAAGATCAAACCAAAAATTGCCATTATATTAGGAACAGGATTGGGAAGGCTGGCAGAAGATATTGAAGAAAAAGAGATTATCCCTTATAGTGAAATTCCTAATTTTCCTATATCTACAGTTCAAAGCCATAGTGGTAACCTGGTTTTGGGAAAGTTGGGTAATAAAGAAGTGGTAGCCATGCAGGGTAGATTTCATTATTATGAAGGTTATAGCTTAAAAGAGGTCACCTTTCCGGTAAGGGTGATGAAAAAATTAGGTGCAGATATAATTATTATTTCTAATGCAGCAGGCGGGATGAATCGCTTCTTTAAGAGAGGAGATTTAATGCTTATTACTGATCATATAAATCTATTCGGAGATAATCCTCTAATTGGTCCTAATGATGAAGAATTAGGACCAAGATTTCCAGATATGTCCGAAGCTTATAGCCAAAAATTTATCGAGTTAGCTAAAAAAATAGCTTTAAAGGAAAAAATAAGATTACGAGAAGGAGTATACGTAGGTTTAACCGGCCCTACTTTAGAGACTCCTGCCGAATATAGATTTTTAATAAATATTGGTGCAGATGCAGTAGGTATGTCCACAGTACCAGAGGTTATAGTAGCTAATCATATGGAAATGAAAGTATTGGGAATTTCCTGTATCACCGATTTAGCTATAGATGGGGTAATAGTAAAAACCAGTGTAGAGGAAATTTTAAAAGCTGCCTCGGATGCTGAACCGATTATGACTAAATTAATAAAGAAGGTAATAAAAAAAATTGATTAATGATGGTTTGAGAATAGCTCTTCTTTCTGCTTTGCCCATTACCGAATTAAGGGGGGCCATTCCGATAGCTCTAACAATTTATAAAATGCCTGTTTTCTCGGCATATATCTTTGCAGTTTTAGGGAATATAGTACCCGCAATTTTTTTATTGCTTTTTTTGAAACCTTTTTCTGAATATTTGCGTCAATGGTATTATTTTGATGTATTTTTTGAATGGCTTTTTAAACGAACACGTCGGAATACCGAAGAAAGATTCGAAAAATACGGAGCCTTATTTTTATTATTATTTGTGGCTATTCCTCTTCCCGGAACAGGGGCCTGGACCGGGTCAGCTGCTGCATTTATCTTTGGCATAAGGTTTTGGTATGCCTTCCCTACAATAGTGGGAGGGGTTATGATAGCGGGAGTAATCGTTACTTTAGCCAGTCTGGGAATAATTAATTTTGTATAAAACCGTTACCTGGTTACCTGGTTAGTTGGTTAAGGGAATAAAAGATAAAAATCAGTATTCAGGAGCCAGGAGCCAGACAGGAGCCAGAATAGAATACAGAGATAAATAATGAGCAATTAGTAACAAATTACGGTTGCGAGTTTCAAGTTTAGAAAAAGGAGTAGGGGCGGATAGTTAAATTCGCATCTCGTGAGATTAGTTAGTTGGTTTGATATTAATTTATCAACTAAGTAACTAATTAACCAACTAACCAATTAACGACTAAAGAAAGGGAAAGATGAAAACTATCGAATGGAAAGATGGGAAAGTGTTTCTAATCGACCAGAGAAAACTTCCTCAAAAATACGAAATAATTAATTGTTCTACTTATCAAGAAGTAGCAGAAGCTATTAAGAAGATGAAAATAAGAGGTGCACCGGCAATTGGAGTCGCCGCTGCTTTTGGTATGGCTTTAGCTGCTTATTCTTCAAAAGCGGAAAATTATGAAATATTTATTCAGGATATGGAAAAAGCAAAAAAATGTCTTGTTCTTACTCGTCCTACTGCAGTTAATCTGTTTTGGGCCTTAGAGAGAATGATGAATTTAATTAATATAAAAAAAGATGTTGATTTAGTTAGATTAAAAGATATAATCTTACAGGAAGCCGAAAATATTGCAGGGGAAGATATAGAGATAAATAAGACAATGGGAAGATACGGAGCTTCATTAATTAAAAATGGGGACAATATTCTTACTCACTGTAATGCCGGGGCTCTGGCTACTGTAGATCATGGTACTGCTTTAGGGGTGATTCGAACTGCCTTCAAAGAAGGAAAGAAGATACATGTCTATGTCGATGAAACCAGACCAGTATTACAGGGAACAAGGCTTACTGCCTGGGAATTAATGCAGGAAAAAATTCCCTTTACTCTGATCGCTGATAATATGGCCGGTTTTTTAATGTCTCAAAAAAAGATAAACTTAATCATAGTCGGAGCAGATCGTATTGCTCGAAATGGTGATGTGGTAAACAAAATCGGAACTTATTCTTTATCTGTTTTAGCCCGTGAAAATAAAGTCCCCTTTTATGTAGCTGCTCCGATATCTACTATTGATATGTCGCTAAAATCAGGGGGAGAAATTCCCATCGAAGAGAGGGACCCTAAAGAAGTTACTCATATATTGGGTAAGCAGATGGCCCCTGCAGGAGTAAAAGTATTTAATCCGGCTTTTGATCTTACTCCTAATGGTTATGTGGAGGCTATTATTACTGAAAAGGGGATTATTAGAAAACCTTTTGAAGAAAATATTAAATTAGTTTGCTAGTTACTTGGTTACCTGGTTACTTGGTTAAATTCAAGTAGATAAAGATTTGTCGGAAACTAAAAACCAACCAACCAACTAACTAGCCAGTTAACTAATTAACTAAATAGAGGAGGAGAAAATTGGATCCAGAAAAGCTTATTATTTCCGGTGGGAATAGATTACAAGGTACAGTAAGAATTGATGGCGCAAAAAATTCAGCTTTATCTATTATGGCGGCAACTTTGTTAACTAAAGATATTTGTATTTTAAGGAATGTCCCTCGTCTTACCGATGTTGATATCATGGCTGCAGTTATAAGGAAATTAGGAGTAAATGTGGAATGGAAAGGAGATAATACTCTTTATATTGATTCTGATAATTTTAATAATTGTGAAGCACCTTACGAATTGGTTAAAATGATGAGGGCTTCTATTTTGGTGATGGGACCACTTCTGGCTCGTTTAAAAAGAGCAAAAATATCTTTGCCTGGTGGCTGTGCTATTGGTGCTCGTCCGGTTGATTATCATATAAAGGGCTTTGAAACTTTAGGTGCTCAAGTTGAAGTAGAAAAAGGTTATATTGAAGCGAAAGTTAATAAATTAAAAGGAGATGATATATATTTAGATTTCCCCAGTTTAGGAGCAACTGAAAATATAATGATGGCTGCCTGCTTAGCGGAAGGTATAACTACAATTGAAAATGCAGCCAAAGACCCTGAAGTAGTAGAATTAGGGCGTTTATTAAATAAAATGGGTGCTAAAGTTAAAGGATTAGGGACTGATTTAATCAAAATAGAAGGAGTAAAAGAATTACACGGAATTGATTATGCTATAATTCCTGACCGTATTGAAGCAGGTACCTATATGATAGCAGCTGCTATCACGGAGGGAGATGTTTTGATAGAAAAGGCTGATCCATTATTATTAAAACCATTGATAGTGAAGTTAGAAGAAGCAGGGGTACGAATTGAGTTAGAAAAGAATTTGATTAAAGTAATAGGACCAGACAGAGTTAAAGCAGTAGATATTAAAACTTTACCTTTTCCTGGATTTCCCACCGATATGCAACCCCAGTTTATGGCTTTATCTTGTGTAGCAAAAGGTACCAGTGTTATTACTGAGACTGTATTTGAGAATAGATTCGTTCATACCGGTGATTTGATAAGAATGGGAGCGGATATTAAAGTAGAAGGACATAGTACTATTGTTAAAGGAGTAAAAGAGTTAAGTGCTGCCCCAGTAATGGCTTCGGATTTAAGAGGGGGAGCAGCTTTAGTGTTAGCTGGTTTAGTAGCAGAAGGAACTACAGAATTAAGTAGAATTTATCATTTAGATAGAGGATATGTGAAGTTAGAGGAAAAACTAACTTCCTTAAGAGCAGATATTAAGAGAGTGAAAGAGTAATTTAGTTAATTTAGTTAACTAGTTACTTGGTTACCTGGTTAATTAGTTAAATTCAAGAAGATAAAGATTTGTTGAAAACTAAAAATCAACTACCTAACCAACCACTAACCAGTTAACTAATTAACCAACTAACTAAATAGAGGAGGAGAAGATAAACATGCTAGGAATGGATAGAAGTCTGGGCATAGACCTGGGTACCGTAAGTGTTTTAATCTATCAGAAGGGGAAAGGAATTGTCCTTCAGGAACCTTCGGTAGTCTCTATTTTAAGAGATAGCGGAAAAGTTTTAGCTGTGGGAGAAGAAGCCAAACAAATGTTAGGGAAGACGCCGGGAAACATAATTGCTATTCAACCTATGAAGAGCGGAGTTATCGCCGATTATGAGATAACAGAGAAGATGTTGAGTTATTTTATCAGAAAAGTTTGTGGTAACAGTAAGGTGTTCCGTCCTCAGGTAGTAATTTGCGTACCGTCGGGAGGAACAGAAGTAGAAAAAAGAGCAGCGATAGAAGCAGCTATGCAGGCTGGAGCAAGGAAAGCTTATTTAATTGAAGAACCGATGGCAGCAGCTATTGGGGCTGGCTTAGATATTAGTGAACCTTGTGGCAATATGATTGTTGACGTGGGGGGAGGAACCGCAGATATCGCCGTTATCTCTTTAGGCGGAATCGTGGTCAGTGAATCATTGAGAGTAGCCGGTAATGATTTTGATGAAAATATTATTAAATATATTAAAGAAAAATACAGGTTAATGATTGGCGAAAAAACCGCTGAAACTTTAAAGATTGAAATCGGTACTGCAATGGAATTAGAAGAAGAATTGTTTACCGAAATAAGAGGGAGAGATTTAGTATCCGGGTTGCCTAAAAGTATTTCGATCGGCTCTAATGAAGTGCTAAAATCCATTTCTCCTTCATTGAAGATCATAATAGAGGGAGTTAAAACAGTTATGGAGAAAATTCCTCCTGAATTAGCTGCTGATATCGCTGATAAAGGAATTATTATCACCGGTGGAGGAGCATTGTTGAGAAATTTCGATGACTTGTTAACTGAAGTAACTGGAATACCAGTTTATTTAGCTGAAAATCCAATTTCATGTGTTGCTTTAGGTGCAGGAACAGTCTTGGACAATATCCATGTGCTTAGGAGTGGATTAGTAAGTTCGTACAAGTAAATTGGCTAACAGCCAATTTACTTGGGTTACCTAGTTACCTGGTTAATATCAAATCAGCTAATTAAATAAACTTTTATCTTATATTTAAAACTAATATCTTATATTTATATTATTAACTAACTAACCAATTAACTAAGTAACTAGCTAACCATAAGAAGGGGAAAGATGAAGATAAAATTAAATAGAAATATTTGTATAAAAATTATTTTTATTTTATTAATTTTATTTAGTACTGGTATAAATTTAGCCTTTAGCCAGGCTATTTTTATGCCAGTTTCAGAGATAAAGCCGGGGATGAAGGGGATAGGAAAAACCGTTTTTTACGGAACACAGATAGAGACTTTTCAGGTGGATATCATTGATATAGTTAAAGGCGAAGGCGGAATCAGTCATTTTATATTAGCCAATTTAAGTGGAGATAAGATTAAAGAGAGTGGCGGTATTTCAGAAGGAATGAGTGGTAGCCCGGTCTATATAGATGACAGATTGATTGGAGCTGTATCTTATGCCTGGGAAATGAGCGAACACAACCTCTGTCTAATCACCCCTATTCAAGAAATGTTAGAAATACTTAATCTCTCTTATGAAAATAACCAGACTGCATTACAAGAATATAAAATTGATAATTCTTTGTATTTTATAGAGGAAAAGACAAATAAAATAATAGTAAAAAATATTGTGAAGAATAACAGTTTTCAAGAATTAGCAGACAGAGAGGAAATTCTCTTTTATCCGATAGTTTCACCGATTATTATAAACGGCATTAAAGGTAGAACTTTAGAGAGATTAAGTAGTTCTCTAAAAAAATTTAATCTTATGCCTATTCAGGGAATCGGGTTTAGCGAAAATATCGATATAAACTTTCAAGAGGTAGGAGAAAGACCTTCCAATAAAATAGAAGCCGGTTCTGCCATAGGAATACAATTGACTCGGGGAGATGTCAATATTACTTCTATCGGAACAGTAACTTATCGAGAGGGAGATAAGGTCCTGGCTTTAGGGCACCCCTTTTTGAAAAAAGGTGAAGTTTCATTTCTTCTTTCTGAAGTATATATCTATCATAGTTTGCCTAATATGGTTATGCCCTTTAAATTAGGTGCTCCTTTAAATTTAGTAGGCAAGATTGTCCAGGATAGAGAGGCAGGCATATTGGCGATACTGAATTCTTACCCTCGAATTATTCCGCTTAAAATACAAGTAACGAATATTAATACAGAACTATCTTACCAAACAGGAGTCCAGATAATTAATGATTATGATCTGTTAGAGCCCCTGGTTTCTAATATAGCTGTGCAGGCTATAGATAATGCTCTGGATAGAATAGGATTAGGGACCGCTCAGGTAGAGATAGAAATAAAAGGTGAGAGAGAAGGACAAGAACTTGTCCGGAAGAACATGTACTATAGTTCAAGTGATATAGCTATTCAGGCTATCACTGAGATACCCGAGATTATTGATTTAATTGTAAACAATTATTTTGAGATGGTAAATTTGACCGAGATAGATATCGATATTAAAATAGATAATAAAAAGAAAATTGGTAAGATAGAAGAAATTGTATTAGAAGATTCCTCAATTAAGCCAGGAGATTACCTTGAAGCGAAAATTAAGATTAGACCTTTTCGGGGAGATTTAATTGAAAAGACGATGATTATTCAGATTCCTTCCGATACACCTCCAGGCGAAGCTTTATTAATGGTAAACGGAGGAGGAGAGTTAGATAATCAACAAGAAAAGTTTGTTAATGATGGTAAACAGGATTACAAAAGTTTGGAAGAGATCCTTAAGGATATTTCTGATAGGTCAAGAGGTAATCAAATTATTGGAGAAGTAATAATTTATTCGGATGAATTAACCTCTGAGAAAGAGACTTCCGAGGATGGCCTAAAGAAAAAGGAAGAAGAAGAGAACTTGCTAATTTCTAAGATCGAAACAGATATGGTTATTGAAGGATACCTGGAAATTCCTTTTACAATTAAAAATGAATTAGTCGTTAGTGAATAGTGAATAGTCGTTAGCATAAATACAAAATACAAAATTGGTTTTAGGTTTATGGTTTTTAGTTTTTAGATAAGGAAATTAGTTTTCAGTTAATAGTTGCAAGATGTAAGGTACACAGTTTATTTAAATATACAGTCGCTCAATCAATTCAGTTAACTTGTTTTGATTTTATTTCCTTAACTAAATAAGCAGGTAACTAGTGCTAAGTTAACCAAGGTAAGATAGTTTTGAGATTGCTTCGCTAACGCTCGCAATGACAAAATACCGGGTGTCATTGCGAGGAGCAAAGCGACGAAGCAATCTCAAGAAATATAACATACTTTATTTAACTTAGCACTAGCTAACCAGCTAACTAAATCAATTAATGGGGTTGAAAGATGAAAATAGTAGCTCTAATCGCGGCTGCCGGCAAGGGTAAAAGAATGAATGCCAGGATAAGTAAGCCTTTCATTCATATTTCTGGCAAACATATTTTAGCCTATACTATTGAAAAATTTGAAAAATGTAAATTAATTGATAAAATATATCTCATAGTTAGCCCTAAGGAAAAGGAGATATGTCATAAAAATATAATATTAAAATACAATTTTCCTAAAGTTCAAGAATTAGTTGATGGAGGAGAGACCAGGCAGGATTCAGTATATAATGGCATTAAGGCGTTGGATAAGGATACAGATATAGTGGTAATTCACGACGGTGCCCGTCCTCTAGTTGAAGAAACTATCATCCGGGATTCAATTGAAAAAGCACAGAAATACGGAGCAGCGATTGCCGCTATTCCCATTAAAGATACTGTAAAAAAGAGTGAAAATAATTTTTTTATAAATAAAACTCTCAATCGAGAAAAGATATGGAGAGCTCAAACTCCCCAAACTTTTAAATATGATATAATTTTACCTGCCTATCATCGGGCTTTTAAAGATAAATATTTAGCCACAGACGATGCTGCGATTGTAGAAAGATATGGACACAAAGTAAAATTGGTAATAGGCTCAGAGGAAAATATTAAAATAACTACTCCTTTTGATATAATTGTGGCGGAGATTTTTTTAAAGAAAGGATTTGGATTTAAGTTTAAATTATGAATAAAATCGAAATAGATAGCTATTCCAAGATAAATCTTACTCTAAATATACTGGCGAAGCGTCAGGATGGATATCATGATATAGAGACCATAATGCAATCTATTAACCTTGCTGACAAAATATTTATTAAGGAAGAAAAAGAAGGAATAAAGATAAAATGCAGTCATCCTCTGGTTCCCGTCGATTCCCAAAGTTTAACCTATAGGTCAGCAGAGAAGATTCTTAACCGATATAGAATAACAAAGGGAGTCAAAATAGAAATTGATAAAAAAATTCCTTTAGCCAGCGGGATGGCGGGTGGTTCTGCTAATTCCGCCTCTATTTTAGTAGGAATAAATAAACTTTTTGCTTTGAATTTAAGCAATAAGGATTTAAGGGAAATAGGAGAAGAATTGGGAATGGATGTCCCTTTTTGCATACAAAATGGTACTGCTCTTGCTTATCATAAAGGGGAAAAGGTAACTCCTCTACCTCTTATCAATCCACTCCTATGGATTATAATAATAAATCCTGGTTTTGAAATACCCACCAAGTGGGCTTATAATAATCTTGATTTAGACCGGATTAAGAAGGAGAAGAATAATACCAAAGCCATGCTTAAAGCCCTAAAAGTGAGGGAGCTTCAGGGAATTGCAAAAAATCTATTTAATTCTTTTGAAGGGTTAATAATTGAAAAATACCCGGAAATTGGAAAAATTAAAGATAGATTAATAGAAGAAGGTGCTTTGGGTGCTCTTATGTCCGGCAGCGGCCCTACAGTTTTTGGAATTGCTCAAAACAAAGAACAGGCTTTAAAGATTTACGAAAAATTAAAATCAGAATATAAATCAATCTGGACAGTGCAGACTATCTAATTAGTTAACTAGTTACTTGGTTACCTGGTTAGCTAGTTAAGAAATTAGAGAAGATAAAAACCGGGAGTCAGAAGATAAAACAGTATCGAGTATACAGTATGTAGTAAAGAAGAAAAGCGTAGAGTGGAAAAAGTTAGCTGGTTCGTCAATCAACCTGCTATTTCTTTAATTAACCAGTTAACCAACTAACCATGTAACTAAGTAACTAATAGTGAGGTAAATTCATGCGGGTAGGTTTTGGATATGATGTCCATCCTTTAATTTTGGGGAGAAAATTAATTTTAGGAGGAGAGGTTATTCCGTATCAAAAGGGTTTGGATGGACATTCAGATGCCGATGTCTTAATTCATTCTCTAATAGATGCTTTATTAGGAGCAGCAGGAGAAGGAGATATCGGCCAGCATTTCTCGGATAATGATGAACAATATAAAGATATTTCCAGTCTAAAGTTATTGGAGAATACTTATGAAATATTAAAAAGAAATAAACTTACCATAAACAATATAGATGTTTCCGTAGTATTAGAAGAACCACGAATTGCGCCTTTTGTTATGAGCATGAAAAATAATATAGCTCAAGTTTTAAAAATATCTTCTGAAAAGGTGAATATTAAAGCTACAACTAATGAGAAGATGGGCTTTATTGGGAGAGGAGAAGGTATTGTTTCCTATTGCGTGGTTAGCTTAGATGATTACACAGAATAAAATGCAGTAATGAGTAATGAGTAATGAGTGATAAGAAAAGAGTTAGATGGTTAATTGGTTACTTGGTTAGCTGGTTAAGAAAATAGAAGAAAAGAGTCAGAAGATAAGATAGTATCGAGTATATAGTATATGGTGAAGAAAAGGAAAACCAAAAGAAAAAAGACAGAACAAAACAAAGTAATAAGTGATGAGTGATAAGAACTAGTTAACTAGGTAACCAGCTAACCAATTAACTAGTTATATACGAGTAAATATTTTTTATAGGAGGGAGAAGAATCGTTATTATGAAAAAAGAAGAAGAAAGAGATGAAAAAATAGAAAAAGACGAAGAGATAAAAGAAAAAAAGGTAGAGAAAGGGGAGAAAGAAGAGACAAAGGAAAAAGTTAAAGAAGAAGAAAAAAAACAAGAAGAACATTTTAAAGAACCTGATTTACCTGTTCTTTTTGTGTGGTTTATAAGTATGTTGAGCGGAAAAGCCTGGGAGTATTTGGGTCTCATTATGAATCCCGAGACTAAAGAGATTAATAAAGATTTAAAAAAAGCTAAAATTGCTATAGATACGGTGGCTTTTTTATATGATCAGATTAAAGATGATTTAAACCCGGAAGATTTTAAGCGAATCGAAAATTTACTGGCAAATTTAAGAATGAATTATGTGGAGAAGTTAAAAGAAACATAAGATTAAAGAATTAGCAAGAATAAAACGGGGAGGGTGCAAGAATAATGCAAAAATATTTTAACAAAACCAGTTTAGGTTTATTGGTACTATTTTTAATCTTTATTCTGGGTGGTACACTAATTTATGCTCAGGATTATCAGACCTATTACAAAAACGGGTACGAATATTTCCTTCAGGAGAAATATGAGATGGCTGAGCAGAATTATAAAAAAGCTATAGAACTGAACCCTGATTTTGAAAATGCCCATTACTGGCTGGGAAAAGTATATAAACAGACCGGTGCTTATAGTCAAGCCATAGAACAATGGAAAGAAGTTTTAAGAATTAACCCTGGAAATCAATATGCTTTTCAGAATTTAACAGGTAGTTTTAAAAGCACCTCCCGGATTCAATCAGATAAGGCAAATGATTATTTGGAGGAGGGAATTAAAATAATCGGAAATCCGGAAGAATATCTTTTTAAGGGGGATGCTCCTTTCGTAAATACTTTATTGAGTGCCATTCCTTATTTTAAAAGAGCAGCTGGTATGGAACCGAATTTATTGGAGGCTTTTTACTGGATGGGCGAAACTTATCGAGTTTTAGGAGAAAAAAGTACCTGGCAGTTTACCAATTTAGCTATAGAAAATTATAAAAAAGTTATCGATATAGAAGAAACAGCTAATCCAATCTCCTTTGAGCACCCCTCAGCATATTGGCGTTCTTATTTGCAATTAGCCAAAATTTATAGTACTTTGGGATTGAAAGATAAAGAGAGAAAATTGTGGCTTCAGTTAGAGAAAGCAAAATCACTCCCTTATAAACAGATTTTAGAGAGGAAAGGGTATTTTGGTTTTGGCTATCCTTCGCGAATAGAGATCAGCTTTAAAGACGGAGACAAGATAGAGAACTGGATTTATTCCGAGAAGGATATTACTTTTACCGTAATCAACGGAGAAGTGCAGGGCGAGAAAGAGCAAGAGCCCGAACAGAGTGATATAAAAACAAAAACTGAAGAAAGTATACCGGAGGAAAAATTACAACCGTAATTTGGTTGGCTAGTTAGTTGGTTACATGGTTAATTGGTTAAGGATTTAGGATTAAATCAGCTAGCTGAATTGACCGGTAGCTGGTAGATTAAATTGAGTTGTAACTTCCTGTTTAACCAACTAACCAATTAACCAGCTAACTAAGTAACCAATCGGGGAGGAAGAATAATTTTTAAGGAAAAAGCGAGCATTAAACGTTTGGGAATAATGGGTGGAGTATTTGACCCCATACATTGCGGACATTTATTTGCAGCTGAAGAAGCAAGGGTTGAATTTAAATTAGATAAAGTAATATTTGTACCCTGTCGTCAGCCTGCCCACAAAAGAGAAAATGATATATCTGACCCTGAAGATAGATATTTAATGACAGTCCTGGCTACTAGTAATAACCAATTTTTTGAGGTATCCAAAGTTGAACTCAATAGGCCGGGGCCTTCTTATTCTATAGACACTGTTAAAGAATTTTTCAAGAAATGTAACCATGGGGTTAAAATATTTTTTATTACCGGGGCCGATGCTTTTTTAGAGGTAGATTCCTGGTATAAAAGTGAAGAATTAATTAAGCTTTGTCAGTTTGTGGCTGCAACCCGGCCGGGATATGATTTGAATAAATTAGACAAAAAATTTAAAAAAATTATTAAAATTATGGAAATTCCCGCTTTATCTATATCTTCTACTGATATCAGAAGAAGAGTGAGAGAGGGGAAAAGCATAAAATATTTACTCCCCCAAGAAGTGGAAGAATATATCTACAAAAAAGGATTATATCGTAAAATGTAACATTTAGTGCCTGGCACTAAATGTTACATTTTATTCCAGAACCTCTTAAGACAAGAGATAGGAGATAAGATTGGATATTGATTTAATAAAATTAAGATTAAAAGAGATGCTGAGCGAAGAGAGATTAGAACACTCGGTTAATACTTCTAAGGTTGCCCGTAAATTAGCTATAAAATATGATTATGATGTAGATAAAGCCGAAGTCGCCGGATTATTACATGATTGTGCCAAAGATTTAGACTATAAAACTTTGGAAAAGATGGTTTTAGAATATAATATCGAACTTGATGAAATTGTTCAAAAAATTCCTAAATTGTTACACCCTTTGGTAGGGGCAGTTATTGCAAGAAATGAATTTAACATTCAAGATACTATTATTTTAAAATCAATAAAAGCACACTGTACCGGTGCAGCTCAAATGTCCCTTTTAGATAAGATAATTTATCTGAGTGATAAGATTGAACCTTTAAGGAATATGAACGGAGTTGAAGAAGTAAGAAAAATGGCAGAAATAGATTTAGATAGAGCAGTCTTAATGGCTCTGGACATGGGATTACTCTATCTGATCAGCAAAAATTTATTAATTCATCCTGTTTCTATTGAAGCCAGGAATAATATCCTAAGCAAGGTGGTTTTTGTTTAATGTATGAAAATAATTTAGGAGAAAGCATAAAAAGGAATAAAAGGAGAGAGCTAAAAAAGAAAAAAGAAAAAAAAGTAATTTTAATTATGTTTTTTGTCCTATTATTAGTTGCCCTAATTTTTTTATTAAAATATTTTGGGATATTTCCCTTCAGCTCTGACATAATGTCTTACAATCGAGTAAATATCTTAATTGTGGGCTGTGACGAGATTGAAAACCACGGACGTGCGGATACTATTGTTTTTTTAAGCATTTCTCCAAAGACTAAAGATGTCCTTATCCTGTCCATTCCCAGAGATACCAGGGTGGAAATTCCAGGAAGAGGAATGGACAAAATAAATCATTCTTATGCCTTTGGAGGAGAAAAATTAATATCTAAAACTGTCAGCTCCTTTTTAGATGTACCGATTCATTTTTATGCAGTGGCAGATTTTAACGGATTTGTTAATATTATTGATGAGTTAGGCGGGGTAGAGATTGATGTAGAAAAAGAGATGCATTATGTGGATAAAGCAGGAGGAGTAGAAATAAATCTTTACCCGGGGAAGCAAATATTAGATGGGGAAAAATCTTTGCAATACATAAGATTCAGACACGATAAATTAGGAGATTTAGGACGAATAAAAAGGCAACAAAAATTAGCCTCAGTCGTAATAAAAAAAATGATGAACTTTGATTCTATAACTAAGATTTCGCAGATATCTCAAGGTATGAAAGGATATATAGAGACTAATATAAAAGCACAAGATGCTATTGCTTTAGCTAATTTGTTCAGAGGTGTAAATCAAGAAAAGTTTAAGTTTGAAACCGTTCAGAGCAAGCCAGTTTATATTGAGGGAGTTAGCTATTTAGAACCTAATGTGGAAGAAGTGCAGCAAAGGGTAAAGTCACTGATTTATGGTAAAAATAGTGGAGTAAAGGTAGAAGTTTTAAATGGGAATGCTATGTCGGGTATTGCCCATAAAATAGCCAAGGACTTAGAATTACAGGGATTTAAAGTAATAAATATTGGTAATGCCGACAATTTTAATTATGAAAAAACTAAAATTATAGTTTATTCAAAAGAAGTAATTTTAGATAATGAATTTATGAAATTATTTAAAGATTTTGAAATTGTTAAAGAATATCGAACTCAGACTAATTTAGATTTAGTTATAATATTAGGGAAGGATATGGCGGAATAATCGTTAACTGGTTACTTGGTTACCTGGTTAACTAGTTAAGAAAATTGAAGATAGGAGTCCTATTCGTATCTCGAAGATAGTTAGCCGGTTAGCCAGTTTACCGGTTACCCAGTTGAAGAATTAAAATCAGGTTGGTTAACTATATTAACTAACTCTCATCTTGCAACTGAGAACTTGTATTTGGAATTAACGACTAGAATTAACTGGTTAACTGGATAACCAAGCAATTAAATTAACTTGTATTTTGTATCTTGTAACTCGCAACTTAAAACCAGTTAACCAAGTAACCAGGTAACTATCTAACCAAAAAAGGGAGGTGATGTTTTTGAATGAAAATTCATTAGTTATTGCAAAAATAGCTGCAGCAGCTGCCGAAGATAAAAAAGCAAAAGATACAGTAATATTGAATCTAAGCAAATTGACTCTAATTGCTGATTATTTTGTTATCACCAGTGGTGATTCAGAACCTCAATTAAAGGCAATAAGTAATTTTATTATGAGGAAATTAAAAGAAAACAAAATTAGATTATTGCATTATGAAGGCAAGCCTGAAACAGGATGGATATTATTGGATTACGGAAATGTGATAGTTCATATATTTTCCAAAGAGAAAAGGGATTTTTATGACCTGGAATATATTTGGCAGGAAGCAAAGAAGATTCGCTTATTAAAGAGAAAGAAAATATTAAAGGAGGGAAAACAATGAGTGCAAGTGAAGAAGGCAAGGGAAATTGGATTTTTGGATTAATATTATTAGTAATTGGTATAATATTTATAGTTGAAAATTTTACTGATATAGAAATTTGGGGGAAAGTTTGGAAATTGTGGCCAACAATTTTATTTATTTGGGGGATAAAAGAGATCTGGCAAAATAAATCTATTTTTTTTGGAATAATTTTAATATCAATAGGGGCTATCTTTTTTACCCAATATTTTTTCGATTTTGTAGTATCTGAAAATATTTGGAAATTTTGGCCTATATTAATAATTGCCTTAGGTGTTGATCAAGTCGTTAAATCCTTTGGGGGGGCTAAAAGTAAGGCCAAGAGGAAAATAAAAGAAGAAGAAATATAGTTACTTCATTTCTCTCTCTTTTTTCTTTTTCAATTCTTTTATTTCTATTAAAAGAACTATTGCACCAATACCCAAGTTTAGGTAAAAAACTATAAATCTCCAAACTCCTACAAAGAGACCTAAAAGATAATGAGGGACGAAGAAAGAGAATAATGAAGCAAAACCCGCTTCCGCTGTCCCACTACCACCTGGAGTAGGCATAAAAGGTAAAATAAAATAGAATATAACTTGTATTACTAATACATGAGAAAGATTAAAGTCAATATTAAAGCCCCGAAGAATAAGGGGAGCTATTATAATAAAAATACTCCAAAAAATAGTGGTATAGAGGGCAGATAATAGTATTTTAACCCAATTTTTTTTTAATAGATTAAAACTCTTATGAAATTCTTTGATTTCGAAAATTAGTTTATCAGTTAAATGAGATATCTTTTCTTTTTTAAAAAATTTGAAAAGGAAGGATAATTGTTGAATTTTGAAAATTATTCCTATCAGCTTTTCCGGGTATTTTGCTGCTAAAATAAATAAAGAGATAAGGAAAAGAGAAAATAAGATAGCTGCATAGATAAGGATTGTAGAAAGAGTGGTATAATTAGTAATTGTTTTTCTATAATAAAAAAAGATGATGGGAGTAAAGATAGTAAAAACTAAAGTCTTAAGCAGAGGTATAATGGTAGCTATCATCGTGGCTTTACCTAAGGGTATTTTATATTTAATTTTGTTAAATAAATATATTTGAGTGGGCAAAGTACCGGAGAAGAAAGGAGTTATACCACCTGCAAAGTTACTGATATAATACACTTTTAAGGCTTCAGCAAAGGTGATTTTTTCATTAACTGCCTCTACCACCATTTTTATTCTGAGAGCATCTATTACCGCAGCAAATATCATTAGAACAAAAGCTAAGAAAAGGTATCTTTTGTTAACGTAAGACAAACTTGCCCAGGTATTTTGGTTAGTAGTAACAAAAGTGATAATTAAAACAGTTATAATACCAATGACTAACGAAATTACTAATCCTTCGAGAAGTCTTTTTTTGTCTAAAATTAACTCGTTCAAGTAGTTATTCGCTCCTTTAAATTAGTTATTAGTGAATAGTGACTTGAAACCTGCAACCTACGGATTAAAGTATAGCATATTTCTATTTTTATTTGCAATTTACCAATAGTATTATATATTATATGTCTAAGTAGGTTATTATAAGGTATAGCAAAATATCTTGCAAAATAAATATTTATAAAGTAAGTTATGTATAAAACAGTGAAACTATATTATAAGCAACTTGATTTGAAGAAGTGGAGAAATCTTAATGAGAGGAACCATAGTAAATATAATTGCCATTTTTTTAGGATGTTCTGTGGGATTCATTTTAAAGGGTAAATTTCCTGAAAGGATTGGCAAAATCATTATGCAGGCTTTGGGGTTAGCTTCCTTATTAATTGGTATGCAAATGGCTCTTAAAACTGATAATATATTATTGCTGATATTCTCTCTGGTAATAGGCGGGATAATTGGGGAGATAATAGACATTGAAGAAGGTCTGGAAAGATTTGGGGAAAGAGTTAAGCTAAAATTTAAAAGCAATGATACCTCAGAAAGATTTGTAGAAGGATTTGTAACTGCTAGCTTGTTATATTGTGTGGGGTCCATGGCAATAATGGGTGCCCTCAAAGAGGGATTAAGCGGTAATCCGGATATACTCTATACTAAATCATTGTTGGATGGAGTTACTTCTATTGCCTTTACTGCGGCCATGGGAATAGGAGTGGTATTTTCTGCGATTCCGGTTTTTTTATATCAGGGAGGAATTACTCTATTGGCCCGGCTGATTAAAGACTTTCTTTCACCAGAGGTAATAAATGAGATGACTGCAGTGGGAGGAATTTTAATATTAGGGATAGGTTTTGGATTATTGGAGATAAAGAAGATTAAGATAGGAAATCTATTACCTGCCATTCTGGTCGCCGCTCTTTTAGCAGCAATTTTTTAAGAATCCAAGTGATAATTTTTAAGGCCTGACAGGGAACGGTTATTTAGCATGTTTTTACAAAATTAAACCTTAA
>DMCY01000103.1 GCA_003451675.1 Candidatus Atribacteria bacterium | reverse complement strand
CTTATCTGGTAAGGGTTTCAAAGGTGGAGGTGAAGAATGAAATAGAAGTACTCTAAAAGCCTTGCAAGACAAGGGTTTCAGAGTTTTCTGAAAGGCACAATTACAGCATACAAAGGAGGTGATCTAAATACAAAATAAATAGGATATTTTTGTCAGAGTAGGTGGCATGCGTTAAGTGTTAGAGAATGGGACGTTGTCTCTAAACGAAAAGCCTAAAGATTTTTTTTAGGAATAAAATTTTAGGCTTGCGGTATGTCATTGCGTCCGCTGCTACATCGAAAATGCCTTTTGCAAAGACTCTTCTTGATGTAGCAGATATGAACTATATCTATTATATAAAGCTATATCAAGGAGGAAAAGATTAAAAATGAAAATATCGTCCCATAAAATTACCACAATGGGTCTTCTAATTGCTTTAAGTATAATTTTAACTCGGGTAGCCAGTCTACGTATTGCTATTGGAGGAGTAGAGGGAATCAGGATCGGTCTGGGGAGATTACCCATAATCTTAGGAGGTATTATATTTGGTCCATTAGCTGGAGGGCTAATCGGAGCTTTTTCTGACCTGTTAGGATATTTCATCAATCCTATAGGTGCCTATATGCCTCACTTTACCTTAACTTCTGCTTTGACCGGAATAATTCCAGCGACTATCTTGATTTTAATGAGAAAAGATGAACCTAATATTTTTGATTTAGGAATAGCTATTACCGTGGGGCAGGTGATAACTTCTATTATTTTAATACCATATTTTTTAAATATTTTATTCGGACTTCCCTGGAAAGTATTAATGCCCCCACGAATGGTATCAGAACCCATTCACATGTTTATCTATACCTATACCATAAATATAATTCTAAAGAGAAATATTTTAATTACCAAATCACATAAGATTTAATTTTATAACTTAATTAGGTTAGTGTAAAATTTAGTGGGGTAGTAAGAAAGAGAGGGAAGAATATTTATTGCTTTTGTTTTCTAGTTTGGGCGATACAGTGTTTAAAAATGGTGCAGGTCCGATAGGTTTAATGTTTTTACAAGTAGCTAAATTAAATTGATTTTTTTAATTCGGTTTCTCTTTTGAACCGTTATCTTGCGCTACTCATGCAGTAATAGAACAGGCTAGCCATTAATTAGTTAACTAAGTAACTAACTAACGAATCAAGTACGCAATAATTAGAAAGGGGAAGAAAAAAATGATAGAATTTAATCTTGAAAAAGGTTTAAAAGGAATAGCTCAAACAACAGTGAATCAGGAAAATTCAGCAGAGAAATTTGCCAAACTTATGCCACCTGCCTTTGCCACTCCTATGTTAGTTTATTTAATGGATTTAGCTGCTATAAATGCAGTGAAAAAATATCTTCCGGAAGGTTATATTACAGTGGGTACAAAGATTACCATTGCTCATTTAGCTGCTACTCCTTTGGGTATGACTGTTACAGCTGATGCAACTTTAGTTGATATTTTTCAAAATCGATTAACTTTTGAGGTAAATGCTTTTGATGAGGTGGAGAAGATAGGAGAAGGGATTGTAGAAAGATATATTATAGATTTAGACAAATTTACCAAGAAGATGCTGGAAAGAAAAAAACTAAGAGAGGTTGATTTTTAATTGATTAAAAAAGCTTTATTAATAATCGATATGCTCAAAGATTTTATCAGTAAAGATGGAAAATTATATATAGGAGATGGTGGAGGAAAAATTATTTTACCTATTCAAAAGGAACTGAAGAGATTCAGGAAAGAAAAAGACCCTGTGTTCTATATATGTGATCACCATCGACCAGATGATAAAGAATTTAATCTTTTTCCTCCACACTGCCTTTCCGGGACAGAGGGAGCAGATATAATCGAAGAATTAAAACCATTAAAAGACGATTTTATAATCTATAAGAGAAGGTATAGTGGGTTTTTTCAAACCGATTTAGATATTTCTTTAAGAGAAGAGGGGATTTCTGAATTAGAATTGGTGGGAGTATGTACTAATATCTGTGTTTTATACACCGCTGCCAGTGCTAGGATGTTAAATTATAAAGTTACAGTTTTAAAGGATGCTGCGGCTTCTTTTGATCAAGGGGCTCATGATTTTGCTTTAAGACAGATGAAAGATATCTTGGGTGTTGAAATTAGATAGTAAATTTTTTTATTATTCCTGAACTTACCTTTGCGAGTGTTTAGCCTGCTTGGTGGATACTTGTTTATCAGGAAAAACTACGCAGGAATCCAATGGCTTAATAAATATGGATTGGAGTTTAAAATAGTGGCAAAAGAAAAATTAAAAGTAGGATTAGCTTTAGGAGGGGGTGGGGCCCGAGGTCTCGCCCACATAGGAGTATTAAAAATTTTAGAAAGAAAAAATATTCCCATTGATTTAATTACCGGTACCTCAATGGGGGCCATTATAGGAGCAATATATGCCCTGAAAAAAGATATTTCTGCTATAGAAAAAATTACCGAGAAATATTCTAAGATTACTGAATTTAATATAGACCTATCTTTTAGTGAAAAAGAAAAGAAAGATAAACCTTATTTTTTAAAAAAAATGTCTGATTTTCTGAAAAAAAGTTATATCTTTAATCTTGGATTTAGAAAAAAATATGTTAATGATGGAGAAGGGTTAAAGAAAATTCTTAAAGATTTGGTAGATGATAAAGTTTTTACAGATACCAAAATTCCTTTTGCGGCAGTGGCAGCAGATTTGGTAAAGGGAGAAAAAGTAATTATAAATCAAGGAAAATTATTCGATGCTCTTTTAGCGAGTGCTTCTATTCCAGGAATGTTCCCGCCGATAATTTCAAATAATAAAATTTTAGTTGATGGAGGGATAGTCAGTGTAGTACCTATAGACGTAGCCCAATCTTTAGGAGCGAATTTTATTATTGCCGTTGATGTTAACCAGAGCATTAAAAGAAGATTTGAATTTAAAAATACGGTAGATATCCTTTTCCGAGCTGATTCCATTACTTCTGCCAAATTAAGAAAATTACAGCTATCTTTTGCAGATGTAGTGATTACTCCTAAGGTAGGACGTTTTCATTGGTCTGATTTTTCTAAACCTGAAAAATGTATTCGAGAAGGTGAAATAGCTGCTCAAAATGCTATTTTAGAATTAAAGAAAAAATTGAAGAGTGCAAAGCCGATCTGGTGGAAAAGATTATTTTATTGAAGTTTCCTTATCTTTCTTACCTTTAATATTTTCTTTTATCTTGGAGTCTGGCTTTTTGGAAATTTCTTTCTTTTCTTGCCTTTCTACCTGAGAAGTGGATAACCTTTTCTTTTCTGATTTATAACTACCATTTCGATTATCTGTGCTATAATATCCACTGCCTTTTAATATAAAATTCCCATTTTTACTTATTAATCTATAAACTTCTCCACCACAGCTTTTACATTTTTTGATTGGATCTTCTGTAATGGATTGGAATTTTTCAAAAATATTTCCGCACTTTTTGCATTTATATTCATAGGTTGGCATAATTAGATTTTCCCCCTCTAAATGTCTAACTGTATATTTTAAACAAATTTGTATTTTTGTCAAGATTTCGAATTGATTTTTTTTCGCATTCTTACGAAAGCAGGAAGCAATCTCATTATGACATTTCTGGGTAAGTAAGAATCCAAAACAATCTTTTATTTTCTTGACTACCAGAAAAAGAGAAAGAAGCTAAGGGGTAGAAAAATTAATAAAAAAATATTATTATAAAAAAGGATTTTTAAAAATTGTAATTTTTAAGACTTATGTGATAATATGATTGTGATCCAAAAAGTAAACTAAATGGTAATGTAGTGGCACGATGCCTGTCTGCGTGCGGACCACCTGCCTGCCGCGCAAATGGCGCAGGTAGACGCACAGGTAGACATCGTGTCCACAGGAGAAAGAATGGAAGATAGAGATAAAGATAAAGAACAATTGCAAAATGAATTAATGGGACTGCATAAGAAAATTGATGAGTTAGAACAAGTAAAAGCCAGCCAAAAACAGACAAAGAAAAAATTAGCAAAATCCGAAGAATTATATCAAACTCTATTTGAAAATATGCCAGCTGTCTATTATCGAGCAGATGTAGCAGGTAATATTTTAATGATGAATTCCACAGGGGTAAAATTATTCGGTTATGATTTGCCCCGAGATATTATAGGAAAAAATCTGGCTAAGGATTTATATTATATCCCCAAAGACAGAAAAAAATTTTTAGAAGAACTGAAAAAGAGAAAGGGGATTATTAAAGACTACGAAGTAATCCTAAAAAAGAGAGATGGCACCCCAATTACCATCTCTACTTCCAGCCATTATTATTATGATGAAGAAGGGGATTTTGCCGGAGTAGAAGGTGTTTTTGTGGATATTACCGAACGTAAAAAAGCAGAAGAGAATTTACGAAAAAGCCAGCAGGAATTTGCCAGTCTGTTTAAAAGTAATCCTGAAGCGTTAGTATATCTGGATGAGAAGGGAACAATATTAGATGTAAATCTTCGTTTTTGTGAACTTTTTGGTTATTCTCTAAAAGAAATTAAAGGAAGAAATATTGATGATGGTATGATTCACTCTTCCGATAAAATAAAAGAAGGTAAAATATTAACTATAAAGGGATTAAAAGGTTATCTTAATTATGAAACCATTAGAAAGAAAAAAGACGGAACCTTATTCCCTGTGTCCATATCAGCTACACCGCTGCTAATAGGTGGACAAGCTAGAGGTGAAATAGGGATATATATTGATATTTCCGAACGTAAACAGAACGAGACAATGCAACAGGTCTTATACAATATTTCCCAAGCCGCTAATTCCCCCATATCCTTAAAACAACTTTATAAAGCTATTCATAAAGAACTGGGTACCATTATCGATGCCACCAACTTTTATATCGCTCTGGCGGACGAGAAAAAAGACAAGATTTACTTTCCTTATTATGTAGATGAGAAAGATGATAATTTCCCTGTCTTGAAATTAAGTTCTAATAACACTCCCACTACTTATGTAATCAGGAGTGGCCAACCCTTTCTCATTAATCGGAAACAGCTTAATGGGATGGTAACTCAGGGGGCATTAACTCCTTGGGGTACCGTAGCTGACAAATCCATCTGGTTAGGAGTCCCCCTAAAGATAGAAGATAAGACTATAGGCGCTATGGTAGCCCAAAGCTATACCAACCCTAATCTCTATTCCGAAAGCGACATCAGGCTTATGGAATTCGTCTCCTCCCAGGTAGCTACTGCTATCGAGCGTAAAAGCTCTGAAGAGAAAATTAAACACCTGAGCTTCCATGATGCTCTAACCGGCCTTTACAACCGGGCCTACTTCGAAGAAGAACTGGAAAGGTACAACTTCCCCCGTTACTACCCTTTAAGTGTAGTGATGCTCGATGTCAATGGCCTAAAAGTTATAAACGATACTTTCGGTCATTTCGAGGGAGACCGACTCTTACAACACCTCTCCCAGGTACTTACTTCCGTCTCCCGTCAGGGAGACATCCTGGCCCGTATCGGAGGAGATGAGTTTGCTATTCTTCTGCCTTCTACTACTTCCGAAGAGGCCCATAAATTTTGTGAGAGGATCAAAAAGGTCTGCCAGCAAGACAAGATAGAGCCTATCTACTTAAGGCTGAATATCTCTTTAGGTTGTACCACCCAGGAAGGAGAATATAAAGATATAAACTCTCTCCTTAAAGAAGCTGACCGTAATATGTATCAGGATAAACTCTTCAACGGTAAAAGCCGAGAAAAACATTTCTTAGAAGCCTTCCGTATCGTCCTTGCCGAACGGGACCCCCATACCTCTGATCATGCCCAGAGACTTCAGGGGTTAGCCCTTTCTTTAGGTAAAAGGGTAGGGCTTACCGAATACCAGTTAGGAAACTTAAAACTCTTAGCTCTCTTACACGATATGGGCAAGATCGGTATCCCTGATAGTATCCTCTTTAAGACCTATATCTTAACTCCTTCCGAATGGGAGAAAATGAGGGAACACTCCCATATAGGCTATCGTATGGCCAAAAACATCCCTGATTTTGCCCCTATTGCCCAGGAGATCCTCTATCACCATGAACAATGGGATGGTAAAGGTTATCCTGATGGCCTAAAAGGAGAAAAGATTCCCCTCCTTTCCCGTATCATCTCTATTGTCGATGCCTATGATGTGATGCAATCCCGTTGTCCTTATAAAGGATCCATAAGTAAAACTGAAGCCTTAAAAGAGATTAAAAGATGTGCCGGCACCCAGTTTGACCCCCAGCTGGTGGAGATATTCTTGAAGATAGTAAAAAATAATGCGAGTAGAGAAAGAAAATAGATTATTTCTTAAAGTTTTGATAAAATTTTTTAAAACAAATGACCATCCTCAGGATAAGCACAGAGAAAATTTCAAAAGTTATAAAGAATTCATTTAAAGTATAGGAAACAATATGATAGAGTCAGTTTTTATGTACCTAACATTTTTTATTGCTGCAGGTATTAGTTCTATGATTGGTATAGGTGGAGGAGTACTTTATGTCCCCATTTTATTAGCCTTTGATTTTACTTTTTACCAAGCTGCGGCAATTAGTATTTTTATAATAATGGCTCTCTCTATTTCGGCTTCTTTAGTATATCATCGAGTTCAGTTAGTAGATTGGAAATTAGCTTTAATAATCGAACCTTTGACTGCTATTATGTCCCTTATTGGTGGATATTATTCTTCCTTTATTCAAATTAAGGAATTAAAAATATTATTCATTTTGGTTCTGATTGTTTCCGGATATTTTATGATAAAGCCCATTAAAGAAATTCAAGATAGATTCATTAATCAGAGAAAATGGGGTTATTGGCCAAGAAAATTTGGAGAAGAAGAGTATTCAGTTAATCTTTTAATCGGACTTCCGCTCACTGCTCTGGCCGGTTTAATGGCTGGTTTATTAGGAATTGGAGGAGGAATAATAAAAGTACCTTTAATGGTTTTATTACTGGGAATTCCTATGAAGATTGCAGTAGGGACCTCATGTTTTATGGTAGGAATAACTGCTTTATTCGGTTTTTGGGGGCATTTTTTTGCCGGACATTTTGAACCGAAAATGGCTTTAATTTTAGCCTTAGTGGTTTTTGCCGGGGCTCAAGCTGGTTCTCGGATATCTATAAAAGTAGATAAAATTTTATTGAAAAAAATTTATGCTATATTTCTTTTTTTAATCTCTGCCTGGTTGGTGGTGAATGTGGTAAAATAACTAATAAAAAGAGGTAATGATTATGAGAGTTATCGGTATAATAGGATATAAGAAGAGTGGTAAAACCACTTTGACACTAAAATTATCTAATGAATTAACAAAAAGAGGTTATAAAGTAGCAGTAGTAAAACATATCAGTGAAGACCTTGATCTGGCTAATTCGGATACTTCAAAATACCAAGAAGGTCTAACCCAGGTAGCGGCAATTACTCCTAAGGAATCAGTATTTTTTTTAAAGAATAAAAAGAATTTAGAAGAGATTATAAAATATTTCGAAGCTGATATTATCTTAATAGAAGGTTTTAAAAAGCAAAAAACTTTTCCCAAAATTGTGTGCTTAAGAGAAGAAAGTGAAAAGGCTGAATTATTTGATGGATTACAATTGTGTACGGCTGGTTTTGTTTCTAAAGGCGTAGACCCGAAACTTTACGATTTTAATATTTTAAATGATGAGGATATAAAAAAGATAGCAGAAATAGCCATTAATAAATCGTTTAAATTACCCAATTTAAATTGCGGGGAATGTGGATATCAAGATTGTTACGGTTTAGCTCAGGAGATCGTTAGAGGAATTAAAAATATTGATGATTGTATTTCTTTAAGAGCAGACACTTTGGTCAAAGTTGATGGGGAAAAAGTGTCTATAAATCCCTTTATATCTAAGATGCTAAGAAATACTATTATTGGGATGCTTTCTTCCTTAAAAGGTTTTACCAAAGGAGATATTGAGATAAAGATAAAGAAAAAATAAAATAGCATCGTGTATCGAGTGAAGAAAAGGAACATTAATGTAGAGCGAATGAATTTAGTTAAATAGTTAGCTGGTTACCTGGTTAGTTAGTTGAGAGAAAATATAAAATGAATTAATATTAACTAATTAACCAGCTAACTAAGTAACTAACTAACCAACCAATGCTAACTTGCTAATTAGAAACTAAACGCTATACGCTATACGCTAATTTATATGGAGGTGACTTTTAAATGTCGGTAGTTTCAATTAAACCAGAAACAAGTAGTAAAAAAGAGACAAAAGAAGGAATAATTTATGATGCCATAATAATTGGAGGAGGTCCTGCTGGATTAACTGCGGGTATTTATCTTAGTCGGGCCAGAATGGATACTTTATTGATTGAAAAAGCTATGCCTGGAGGACAGGCAGTGCTCACCGAAATTATTGAAAATTATCCCGGCTTTCCTCATGGCATTACAGGACCTGAATTAATGCAAAAAACGGAGGAGCAGGCTGTAGGATTTGGTCTTAAGATAGAATATGGGGAAGTAGAAGAAGTTAGAATAAAAGAAGACAAGGAAGATAAAGTAAAAATAGTAAAAATTAATAATCAAGAATATAGAACTCTAACCATTATTTTGGCTTCCGGGGCAGAAGCGAGTAAATTAGATGTTCCCGGAGAAGAAGAATTAAGAGGGAGAGGAGTTTCTTATTGTGCCACCTGTGATGCCCCCTTTTTTAAGGACCAAAAGATAGTAGTAGTTGGTGGAGGAGATACGGCAATTGAAGAAGCTTTATATTTGACTAAATTTGTTCGAGAAGTAACCATTATTCACCGTCGGGATAGATTAAGAGCAACTAAGATATTACAGGAAAGAGTTTTTGCTAATAAAAAAATAAATTTTGCCTGGGATTCAGTAGTAACAAAAATAATAGGTAAGGAAAAAGTAGAGAGTGTTCTGATTCAAAACAAAAAAACAGGTAAAGAAAAAGAAATTTCTTGCCAGGGTGTTTTTGTTTTTGTGGGGAATGTACCCAATTCAAAATTTTTGAATAAGTTAATAAAATTAGATCAAAGGGGCTATATTTTAACTGATGATAATATGATGACTTCGCAAGAAGGCATTTACGCCTGCGGAGATGTTAGAAAAAAGCTCTTAAGACAGGTAGTTACTGCCTGTGGAGAAGGAGCTACCGCTGCCTTTGCCGCCCAAAAATACATTGAAGAAATAAAAGGGGTTTCCTATAAATAGGAGAAGAGAGGATAAAAAATGAATTTTGGAATATCAACTATGCCGCTTGAGGATTATCAGTTAAAATCTAAACTAACTTTATTAAAAGAGGCGGGGATAGAATATCTTGAAGTAAAACCGAAAGAAGGGCATTTTAATTACCATGATCCCAAATACCTGGATGAAATGTATAAAGAATTTAAAAGAAATGAAATAAAAGTGATATCGATGCATATGCCCACTCACGGAGCAGATATTTCTCTGATTGAGGAATATGATCGGGTATGGTCTGTCCGGGAAGTGGAAAAAACAGCTCTTGCTTTATTGAGATTAGGGGGAGAGATTTTAGTAGTTCATCCGGGGAGTGAAATTAAAGATGAGAAAACGAGGAAAGCGCGTCGAGAAAAGAGCGAGCAAAGTTTAGAGGAAATACTAAAATTTTGTGAACACTGGGGAATTAAGATTGCTTTAGAGAATACTTTACCCGGAAAAACCGGTGATAGCATACCCGAGATTCTGGAGATAGTAAAAAAATTTGATTCTAAAAATTTAGGAATCTGTCTGGATACCGGACATTGTAACATAACTTCTTCTCTTTATAATCATGGTGAAGTTGTGGAGTGTTTGACGGAAATAAAAGATTATTTATGCCATTTACATATTCATGACAATTCCGGAAAGAGTGATGACCATTATCTCCCTTTTGAAGGCAATATAGATTGGAAAAGATTTGTAAAGGGTTTAAAAGAAATTAATTACCAGGGGGTATTTATGTTTGAATTAAGGAAAAAAACAGATAATGAAGGAATGCTCCGAACTATTAAAGAATTGTACCTAAATTTATTTCGGGGAGTCAAAAATGACTGATAAAAAAGGACATCTTTATTGGTTAAGAAGAAAATTACCCGACCAAAAAGTTTTAGAACGGATGGATTCATTATTAAAAGAACTAAATTTGCATACAGTCTGTGATAGCGCTCTGTGCCCTAATCGGGGCGAGTGTTTTAAAAAAGGAACAGCTACTTTTATGATATTGGGGAATATCTGTACGCGAAACTGTAAGTTCTGTGCTGTAGAAAAAGGGGAACCCCTCTCCTTAGACCCGGAGGAACCCTATCATATTGCCCAGGCTGCTAAACATTTAAATCTTAAACATATAGTAGTTACTTCGGTAACCAGAGATGATTTACCGGATGGCGGAGCAAAACACTTTGCTCAGACTATTACAGAGATTAAAAAAATACTTCCCGAAAGCACTATAGAGGTGCTAATACCGGATTTTGAAGGTTCTTGGGAAGCACTCCAAATAGTAATAGATGCTCATCCGGAAGTTATAAATCATAATATCGAAACAGTTGCCCGCTTATATAACTTAGTAAGGCCAAAAGCGGTTTATAAGCGTTCCCTGGAGCTATTAAGACAGGTTAAGATTCGGGGTAAAAATATTATTTCCAAATCGGGGATTATGGTAGGCTTAGGAGAGGAAAAGGAAGAAGTTATTAAAGCGATGAAAGATTTACGAGAAGTGGATTGTGACATTTTAACTATAGGCCAGTATTTAAAGCCATCTCCTCACCATTTAAAAGTCAGCGATTATATTTATCCTGAAAAATTTGAAGAATACCGAAACATAGGGATGTCTTTAGGCTTTAAATATGTAGCGTCAGCCCCTTTGGTGCGCAGTTCCTATCATGCCGGTGAAATATTGAAAAATATAATTTAATTATATAGGAATTTCCTTCTTCTGTAAGCACTAATTATAGTATATAGTAATAAAACTAAAAATGAAAAGCGCAAAACGTAAAACCATAACTTAAAATTAAAAATTTAAATATATGAGTCCACTCTAAAAAGTCAGGTTACAGGATAAATATTTTTAATTTTAAGATGGAAAAGTTGTATAATAAAGTAAGCCAATACACCTGTCTGCGTGCGCCAACGGCGCAGGTAGACGCACAGGCAGAGAGGAGGAAGAGGGAAAATGTTTCGCAAAAATACAACTCATCTACAAACATCTTTTTTCGATATAGAGAACCAGCTGTCAGAATCAAAGAGAAAAAAGATAAGGGAATCGGAGGAATACAGTTTTTACCAACTGATTTTCAAAAAGATAAAAGAGGAAAATCTCGCAGTATTATATTCCGAAAAC